>DASTIQ010000206.1 GCA_035717485.1 Thermoanaerobaculia bacterium
GGTCGTCGTCGCCGTGGGGCCCGAAGCCCACGGAATCTCGTTCGAGTAGCCGGGCGAGGGGTCGGTTCGGGCCGGGTTCGGCCCTCGGCGCTTTTCTACAGCGTCACCCGCTTCATGACGATCGTCCCGTCTCCCGACTGGCTCGGGACTGCCGTGGCGCCTCGGCGCGACGCGAGGAACCCGGCCGACGGAGGGAGAACGGCCGTCCGGTCGGCGAGGACGAACGAAAGGGGCCCGGGCGCGGCGACGATCTCGACCGGAATTCCCTCGGCGGGAACCGTGACGCAGGCGTAGCTCTTCCATCCGGCGCCCCGCCGGAGCGCGGCGGGAGAGAGCGGGGGAACCGGCGTCCCGCCGATCGCGATCGACCGGAGCCGGGCCGCCGGGGGAAACGCGATCCGCACGATCGTCGCCCCGCGGGGAGAGGCGAGCCGGCCGGTGATCCGGCGCGCGCCCGAAAGGGCCGTGTCGCTCTCGACGCGGAGCTCGGGAGGGGCGGCGGCCAGAGACGGGGCGGGCGCGGCGAAGCCCGTCACGCCGGGCGCCCACGGATACGGGCTCTTCCGCTGGAAGGGCGCCGCGGCGGCGATGGGCGGGGGCAGCCGGTCGGCGTCCGTCTCCACGATCCACCGCGACGCGTCCGAGTCCGCGTCGCGAAGCGCGACGATCGTCGCGCGCTGCGGAGCGTCGGGAGAAAACGGCGCGGGCAGGAAGGAAGCCGCGGCGGAGAGCGCGAGTCCCGCGCCGAGGAGAGCCGCGACGCGATGCCGCGCGCGGGGAGGGAGCTCCTCCCAGCGCGCGGCGAAAAGGGTCGAAACGAGTCCGAGAAGGGCGCCGATCGCGCCCGCTCCACGGAAACCGAGCACCTCGAGGAGCATCGCGGCGAGCGGCAGCAGGAAGAATCCCCCGGCGGCATCGAGGAGCGTTTCCCCGGCGCCGGTCGGGGATGCCGCGAGCAGAATCGCCGCGATTGCGGCCGGAACGAGGAGAGGAAAGCTCGCTCCGGGAAGGAGACCGGCCGCGGCGAGGGAAGCCGCCGCCCATGCCGCGGCGATCCCGCTCCGGAGGGCGGAGGGTCCGGCGCGGCGGCCGAAGAACCCCCATGCCGTTCCGGACGCCAGGAAGGCGCCGAGCCAGATCGCGGAGGCCGCGGGCCCCGGATGCGCGATCCATCCCGCGGGGAGCGCCCCCATCCGACGGAGAGCGGCGCTGACGAGAGCCGCTCCCGCGATCCCCCCCAGAATCGCCGCCGGGAACGCCGCGAAGCCGAGCGCGAGACGTCCCGCCGAGGTCCGGCGCTTCCGGTTCTGGCGGACGATTCCGGCCGCCGCGAGGACCGCCACCGCGGCCGCGGCGGGCAGCGTCGCCGGGGCCGGCCATCCGACGACGGTCGCGCCGAAGAGGTCGAACCAGACGGCATCGCCGGGTTCGGGTTCGTCCGGCGCCCGGTCCAGCGCGCGCGCGATCTCGAGAGC
Source organism: Thermoanaerobaculia bacterium (assembly GCA_035717485.1). Classification (NCBI taxonomy): domain Bacteria; kingdom Pseudomonadati; phylum Acidobacteriota; class Thermoanaerobaculia; species Thermoanaerobaculia bacterium. The sequence continues at coordinate 1,476 of DASTIQ010000206.1, forward strand.
GTTGTCGCCCTGATGCTGGAGCGTCGCGGGGTCGGCGTGGGCGACGTCGTCCTTCGGCGTGTGGTAGCGCGCGACGCCGTTCACGCACGCGAAGTTGACGCCCGCGATGCCGTGCGCCCGGAACACCGTCAGGTCGGTGTCGTTCGGCATCGCGCGGTAGATCGAGGAGAAGAGCGAGCTCGTCGTCGGGCGGGAGAGGCGGGAAAAGAGGCGTGCGAGCCAGCGGTTCGCTCCGCTCGTCTCGAAGAGGAAGCTGGGTCCCGTGGTCCCGCGCGCCTCGAGATTCACGTCCGCGAGGATTCCGCGCCCGCCTCCGGCCGCGGCGAACGCCTGCGCCCCGAGGAGCCCCTGCTCTTCGCCGTCGTCGATCAGGAAGACCACGGGACGGCGAAGGGGCGCCGCCCGGAGGGCCCGCGCGACCTCCAGGATCGCGGCGACTCCCATTCCGTCGTCGGACGCGCCGGGACCCGCGCCGACGGAATCGAAATGGGCGGAGAGAAGAACGGCTTTCCGCCCCGCTTCGCCGGGGCGACGGGCGACGACGTTCGCGACGCTCCCGCAGACGCCGTTCCCTCCGCACGCGAAACCGGACTGGATCTCGGCGACGTCGCCGAGGCGCCGGAACTCCGCGACGATCCGCCCCCGCACCGAGGCCGCCTCCGCGCTCCCTTCGGGGTGGGGAATTCCGTCGCCCGCGAGCTCCTCGAGGACGCGGCGGGCGCGCGCCGCCGAAAAATCGCGCGCGGGGGAAGTCGCCGGACGGGGTGCCGGGGGACGGAGGCGCACGAGGGCCGCCCCGCTCGCGACGGCGGTCGCGGCCACGCCGGCGAAGAACCTCCACAGCGCGCGCCGCGACGTTTCGCGCGGGATCGGCCGCGACGTCTCGAAGGTCACGCGCCTACCGGAACTTCGAGCGCATCCCCATATCCATCACGGCGTCGGGGACGATTCTCTTCGCGAACGCGAACACCTTCGCGGGCCACGTCACCAGATAGCGCGCCCTCGGCCGGCGGCGGGTCGCGGCCGAAAGGACCACTCGCGCGACCGCCTCCGGCGGCAGCGAGCCGACCCGCGTCTCCCGTCGGAACCTCGCGAAGGCCTTCTCGTACCACGCGTGGTACGGCGAATCGGGGTCGTGGGAGAGCGGTTCGACTTCCGCCTCGACCCGCTCCCCGAAATGCGTCCGGATCGGGCCGGGCTCGACGAGCACGACGCGGATGCCGAAGCGCTCCACCTCGAGACGCAGCGCATCGCTGATCGCCTCGACCGCGAACTTCGAAGAGCAGTAGGCCGCCCCGAACGGGTAGGCGATCCGGCCGGCGATCGATCCGATGTTGATCACGCGCCCGGTGCGGCGCGCCCGCATGTGCGGGAGAACCGCCTGGGTGACCGCGATCAAGCCGAAGACGTTGACGTCGTACTCCGCCCGCCAGCGCGCGAGGGCGATGTCCTCGACGGTGCCCATCTGGCCGTAGCCGGCGTTGTTGACGAGGACGTCGATCCGGCCGGCGAGCGCGATCACGTCGGAGACGGCGCGGTGGATCGCGGCGTCGTCGGTCACGTCGAGCGCGAGGGTTTCGATCCCCCGGCCGAGATCCGCGATCGATTCGGGGCGGCGGCCCGTCGCGAAGACCCGGTGTCCGGCCTCGGCGGCGGCGATCGCCGTCGCCCGGCCGATGCCCGAGGAGCACCCCGTGACGAGGAAGACGAGAGGACCCGGCGTCATCGGCCGGTAATGTATCCCGAACGCGTCGGGGACCGGCGGGCCGGCGCTACAATGGCGGAAAATGAAATACGCCGAAAAGCAGCTGGCTCCGGGCGAGCGGATCCTCTACCGGGCGCGCTACCACTGGATCTTCTACGGAAGGGCGATCGTGCTGCTCCTCTTCTCGATCGCGGCTTCCGCCGTGGCGCTCGTCTTCGAGGCCAAAGGCGCCGGGCCGACCCCGTCGAAGGTCGCGATGTGGGTCGCGGCGGCTCTCTTCCTCCTCTCGCTCGTCGTCTTCGCGATTCGCGGAATTCGCGCACGGACCGACGAGTTCGTCGTCACGGACCGCCGCATCCTGCACAAGATCGGAGTTTTCGCCCACGAGACGCGGCAGTGTCCTCTCGAGCGCATCCAGGACGTCACGGTCGACCAGAGCTTCTGGGGGAGACTCCTCGGATACGGCGATCTCGCGATCGAAACGGCGTCCGAGCGGGGGCAGATCCTCTTCCCGACGATCGAACATCCCGAAGCGCTCCGGACGGCGATCTGGACGCACGTCGGGCCCGGCGGGGTCTCCGTTCCCTCTCCCGAGGCCGCGGCGTCTTCCCCGCCCGCGCGCTCCGCCGCGCCGGCGGACCGTCTCGCCGAGCTGAACGACCTGAAGAACCGCGGACTGATCACGCCGGAGGAATTCGAGGCCAAGCGCCGGGAGGCCGTACGGGACCTGTGAGACCGTGTAAACCTCCCGCGCCCCCGATCGTCTGAGGAGGCGTGAGGGCCTTGAAGATCGTTTCTCCCGAAGGTGCCGAGCCGGTCGACGAGAGCCGGCTGATCGAGCGGGTTCTGGCGGGCGACGCCGATGCGTACGGCCACTTCGTTCGAGCCTACCAGCGGGGCGTTTACGGGATGGCGCTGCGGATGCTGCGCGACGCCGCCGAGGCGGAATGCGTCGCGCAGGAGGCGTTCGTGCGCGCGTACCGGCGCCTCGCCGATTTCCGGGGGGGCGCGACCTTCGAGACGTGGGTGACGAGAATCGCGGTGAACGCCTGCCGCGACCGGCTCAAGCGCAAACGCCTCGTCCTCTATTTCCACCAGCGGCCCCGCGCGGGCGAGAACGACGATCCGCTCGAGGCGGTCCCGTCGGAGGAGCCATCTCCCGAGCGCCGGCTGCAGTCGAAAGAGATCAAGGCGATCCTGCGGCAGGCGCTCGACGCCCTCTCGCCGAGACAGCGCATCGTCTTCGCGTTGAAGCACTTCGAAGAGCGGTCGATTCCCGAGATCGCGGAGCTCCTCGGCGTCGACGGCGGAACCGTGAAGTCCCACCTTTTCCGCGCGGCGCAGAAGGTACGAGCGCGCCTCGACGGATTCCGGAGGTCCCGATGAAACCCGCCGATCCCGCCGAAGCTCATCTGACCGACGGCGATCTCTTCCGGGTCGCCTTTCCGCCGTCCGGAGAGCCGGAGCCGCTTCCTCCGCACCTCTCCCGCTGCGGATCGTGCGCGCGCCGGTTCGCGGAGTGGGAGCGCGCCGCCCGGGAGATCGCGGGGCGCCCCGAGGCGTCGACCGAGGAATTCGAGCGCGCGGTGATGGCGAAAGTGCGCGCCCTCCCGCGCCCCCGGAAACGCCGATCGCGGGCCTGGGGAGCGGGCCTCGCCGCCGCCGCGGCTCTCGCCGGCGCATTCTGGCTCGGCTCCCGGACGGCGTCGCGTCCCGCGCCGGCGCCGCGGGCGGAGCCCGCGATGGAAGCGCGCGATCTCGCCGACGACGCCCTGCTCCGCGACGTCTCGCGGCTGGTCGACGGCGAGGAGGGGGCGGCGTGGAAACGGATGGCCCCGCTGCCGGACGAGAAGGAGGGAAGATCGTGAAGCGATGGTTCGCCGTTCTCGTGCTTCTCACGGCGGCGCGGGCGTGGGGCGCCCCGCTCGACGGCAAGTGGTGGAAGAACCCGCGGATCGTCCGGGAGCTCTCGTTGACGGAACCGCAGGTGGACCGGATCGAAGCGATCTTCCGGCAGGCCCGCCCGGAGCTGATCGATCTTCGCGCCGACCTCGAGAAGAAGCGGCTCCTCCAGGAATCGGCGATGGAGAAGCCGGAGGTCGACCCGAAAGAAGCCGAGCGGCGGATCGACGACGTCGAGCAGGCGCGGACACGGCTCGCGAAGGCCCGGATGGCGATGCTCCTCGAGATCCGCGGGGTCCTCACGCCCGGACAGCGCGACCGCGCCCGCGAACTGTTCCAGGAGCGGCGCGAGGGGAGGACGCTTCGCCCGCGGCCGCGGTCGTCTTCCGATTAGCGAGGGTGCCGCGCGGTAAACTTCCCGGGTGAAGGACCGCGCCGCTTTCTTCGGATTCTTCCGGCCGTACGCCGGGCGCATCGCGGCGGGTACGCTCTGCATCGTCCTGTCGACCGGCGTCTCGCTCGCGGCGCCGGGCGTCGTCGGGAGGGCGATCGACGCGTTCAAGCGTTCGGTCTCCGCCGCCACCGTGATTCGCTTCGCCGCGGTCATCCTCGCGATCTCCGCGGTTTCCGGCGTCTTCCTCTTCTTCCAGCGCCGGATCCTCATCGGCGTTTCGCGCGACATGGAGTTCGACATCCGGAACGACTTCTTCGCGCACCTCACGCGGATGCCTCTCTCCTTCTACCGCGAACATCGGACCGGCGACCTGATGTCGCGCGCCGTGAACGATCTGACCGCGGTGCGCATGATGCTCGGGCCCGGCGTGATGCAGTCGTTCAACACGATCGTCACCGCATCGATCGCGATCGCTCTGATGGTGCGGGTCAACGGGAGGCTCACGCTCCTCGCTCTCGCGACGCTGCCGCTGACGGCGGGCGCGACGAAGATCGTCGGGCAGCGCATCCACGTCCTGTTCGAGAAGGTGCAGGAGTATTTCTCGGAAATGTCCGCTCGCGCCCAGGAGAACTTCGCGGGCGCGCGGGTCGTCCGGGCGTTCACCCAGGAAGAGGCGGAGATCGCGCTCTTCCGCGAGTCGAATCTCGGGTACATGATGCGCAACCGCCGGATCATCAAGGTCTCCGCGCTCTTCTACCCGCTCCTCCAGACGCTCGTGGGCATCTCCTTCGTCGTCGTCCTCTGGCAGGGAGGGCGGCTCGTCATCGACGGAAGGATCTCGCTCGGGAGGTTCGTCGAGTTCAACCTCTACCTCGTCGAGATGGTCTGGCCGATGATCGCGCTCGGCTGGGTCGTCAACCTGCTGCAGCGGGGAGCCGCGTCGTGGAACCGCATGCGCGAGATCCGCGACCTCGAGCCGTCGATCCGCGACACGCCGCCGCTCGTGACGGGGTTCTCCCCCCGCGGGGAGATCGAGTTTCGCGGGCTCTCCTGGTCCGCCGGAGGTCTCCCGGTCCTGCGCGACGTCCACCTGCGGATCCGCGCGGGATCCTTCGTCGGCATCGTCGGCCGCACCGGGGCGGGGAAGACGACGCTCGTCTCGCTGATCCCGCGGCTCCTCGACCCGCCGGAAGGAACGCTCTACATCGACGGGGTCGAGATCCACCGGATTCCGCTCGCGGACCTGCGCGCGCAGATCGGAATGGTCACCCAGGACACGTTCCTCTTCTCGGAGTCGCTCGCCGGGAACCTCGCGTACGGCAACCCCGACGCCGAGGCGGAGGCGATCGAGCACGCGGGGGAGGTCGCGGGACTCTCGCCGGACGTCGCGAGTTTCCCCGAGCGATGGAAGACGCAGATCGGCGAGCGGGGGATCACGCTTTCGGGCGGGCAGAAGCAGCGCGCGGCGATCGCCCGGGCGATCCTTCGCGCGCCCCGGATCCTCATTCTCGACGACTCCCTCTCCGCGGTGGATTCCGAAACGGAGGCCCGGATCCAGGAGCGCCTCCGCGACGTCGTGACCCGGCGCACCACGCTCCTGATCGCGCACCGACTGTCGTCTCTCCGGGACGCCGACGAGATCGTCGTGCTCGACGACGGACGGATCGTCGAGCGGGGCACCCACGCGGACCTCGTCGCCCGAGGAGGCGTCTACGCGGCGATGTGGGAAAGGCAGAAGCTCGAGGAGGAGGTCGAGTCGGCATGAATCCGGAAGGGCTGCTTTCCCGGACCGGCGCCGTCTCCCCCGACCGGCTCGCGCGACAGGTCCGCCGGATGTACGACATGGCGCCGGACGCGCCCTTCGAGTCTCTCTCGGAGCCTCTCGCCACCTGGGTCTCCTACGCCATGGACACCGTGAAGCGGGGCCGCGACGTGTTCGAGGAACTCCGGCCTCACGGCCTGCGGAGCGGCTTCCGGTTCCTCGACGCCGGATGCGCTTACGGCGGCGCCCTCGCCGCGGCCGCCGAGTTCGGCGCGCGGGAGATCGTCGGGATCGACCACGACGAAAAGCTCGTCTCCATCGCCCGCGATCTCCTCTCCTCGGCCGGCCTCCCCGTGCGCATCGAGGCCGGCAGCCTCTCGGACCTCGAGCTGTTCGCGGGCCTGGGGACCTTCGACGTCATCACCTGCGCGGACGTGGTCGAACACGTCGACGACGCCGCGAAGACGATCAACCATCTGGCGCGAGCGCTCGCGCCGGGCGGGCTGCTCTACCTGGCGACGCCCAACCCGCGGAATCCGGCCTGGGTGCTTCGCGATCCGCACTTCCAGATTTTCGGGATCACGCTGCTCCCTCCGCCGCTCGCCCGCGAGTACGCCCGCGTCGTGCTGGGTCACAATTTCTACGATATCGGCGACTTCGGCTCTCTCGCGGGATACCGTTCGCTCCTCGAACGCGAAGGGCTTTCGGTGGAATTGATCAACGCTCCCGTGGATGCCGCCGCCGGGCTGCGCCAGCTGCATGCCGAGCTCGACGCCCTGGAAGCGGAGACGGACCGCTTCGCGGACGACCGGTTGGCGCCCGAGCTCGAGCGAGAGGTGCGCGGGCGGGCGCGCGGCCTCGCGACCGAGCTGCGCGCCCGGCTGCTCTCGGCCGAGGGAGGGCATCGCCGGTGGTGGAGCCGACGCCGCGGCGGGGAGAGCCGGGAGATCGCGCGCGTCGTCGCCGAGTATGGCGTCCAGACGTGGCATCTGCTCGGCAGGCGGGCATGAGAGCAACCGTCGAGCCTGCGGGCCGGGGTCCGTTCGCCGATCTCCGGCGCCGGGCCCCTTCCCGGAAATTCGCCGGTTCCGGGGCGGGAACGGTGGCCGCGTCCCGATGAGCGCCGCCTCCCCGCACGAAGAGGAGGTCCTCGGGAAGGCGTACGACGCCCGTCTCGCGAGGCGCCTGCTCCGCTACGTGCGCCCCTACCGGGGGAGCCTCGTGGCCGGGGTGGTGCTCATCCTCCTCGGCTCGCTCTTCCAGCTGATGGGGCCGGCGCTCACGGCCGCGGCTCTCGACGTGTCGATCGCGCCGCGGCCCGGCGCGCGGCTCTCGATCGTCGGCCGCGCGGCGACGGCCGTCGCGACGCGGCTGCACGTGCCGCTCGCGGGTCGCGCCGGCGTCGACTTCTTCGCCGCCGCGTTCCTGGCCTCGCTTCTCCTCGCGTTCTTCCTCACCTACGCGCAGGTGTGGATCGTGAACTGGATGGGGCAGCGGATCATGTACGACCTCCGCGCCGAGATCTTCGAGAATCTCCAGAGGGCCGACGTCGCCTATCTCGACCGCCATCCCGTGGGCCGGCTGATGACGCGCCTGACGAGCGACGTCGACGCCCTGAACGAGCTCTTCACGTCCGGGATCGTTTCGATGGTCGGGGACGTCTTCACGCTCGCGGGGATCGTCGTCGCGCTCTTCCTCCTGAATCCGCCGCTCGCGCTCGCGACGTTCCTGACGCTTCCGCTCATCGTCGCGTTCACCGGGTGGTTCCGAAAGCGGTCGCGGGAGACCTATCGCGACATCCGGGTGCGCCTGGCCCGCATCAACGCGTTCCTCCAGGAGCACATCACCGGGATGGCGGTCGTGCAGCTGTTCAACCGCGAGGAGCGGGCGTGCCGCGACTTCTCCGAGATCAACGACGCGCACCGGCAGGCCTACGTCCGCGCGATCTTCTATTACTCGGTCTTCTACCCCGGGGTCGAGTTCCTCTCCGCGCTCGGCCTCGCGCTCATCATCGGCTACGGCGGCAGCGAGGTCCTCCGCGGCGCGCTCTCGGTCGGCGTGCTGGTCGCGTTCATCCAGTACGCCCAGCGGTTCTTCCGGCCGATCTCGGACCTTTCGGACAAGTACAACATCCTGCAGGCGGCGATGGCCGCCTCCGAGCGCATCTTCCGGCTCCTCGACACCCGGCCGGCGATCGCCTCGCCGCGCGAACCGGTCCGCCCGCCGCGGCAAGGGAGCCTCGCCATGGAGCGGGTCTCGTTTTCCTATGCGCGCGGGGAAGGGGTGCTCAAGGACGTTTCGATCGCGGCCGCGCCCGGCGAGCGACTCGCGCTCGTCGGCCACACGGGGGCGGGGAAGACCACGATCGCGTCGCTGTTCCTCCGCTTCTACGACGCGACGGAGGGAGCGGTGCGCGTGGACGGCGAAGACGTGCGCGGGTTCGATCTTCGCGATCTCCGTTCCCGGTTCGCGGTCGTCCTCCAGGACCCGTTCCTCTTCACGAGCTCGGTCGCCGACAACATCCGCCTCGGGAACCGCGGCATCACCGACGCGCAGGTGCGCCGGGCCGCCGAGGAGGCGAGGGCCGCGGGGTTCATCGAGCGGCTGCCTCGGGGATACGACACCGTCCTCCAGGAGCGCGGCGGCGGACTCTCGGCGGGGCAGAAGCAGCTCCTCTCGATCGCGCGGGCATTCGCGTTCGATCCCGAGTTCCTGATCCTCGACGAAGCGACCGCGAACATCGATACGGAGACCGAGATGGAGATCCGCGACGGGCTCTCGCGCCTCCTCGCGGGCCGGACGTCCCTCGTCATCGCGCACCGCCTCTCGACGATCCGGCAGGCCTCGCGAATCGTGGTGCTCCACAAGGGAGAGGTGCGGGAAACGGGAACCCACGCCGAACTGCTGACGAGGAACGGGCTGTACGCCAAGCTGTACCGGCTGCAGTACCGGGACCAGGAGCTGCTCGCGCGCTCCACGGGATAGCAGGAGCAGGCGCGCCGCATCGACCGGGCCGGCCCGCGCCTCGAGGCGCGGCAACGGGAGGATCTTCACGAGCCGTGCGCCCCGACGGCCGGGGCGCGGACTTCCCCTCGCGACTCGGGACGATTCTCGCCCTACGTCTTCCCCAGATCGGCCGGCGCCCGACTCGTGCCGGCCCGCAGGGCCAGAGCGGCGAGCGACAGCACGTACGGCAACATCAGGAGCGCCTGCGGCGGAATTCCGAGCACGCCGCGCGCCTGCAGCTGGAACTGGATCGCCTGCAGGAGGCCGAAGCCGAGACAGGCCGCGGCGACGGGGAAGGGCTTCCACCGCCCGAACGCGACGAGCGCGAGCGCGACGAAGCCGCGCCCGGCCGTCATCCCTTCGAGGAACGTGTCCGAGAGCTCCAGGGTCAGGGACGCGCCGGCGAGACCGGTCAAGGCGCCGCCCGCGATCGCCGCGGCCATCCGATAACGCTTCGTCGGCACCTTGAGGGCGTCGGCGTCGGCGAGCGACTCTCCGGTCGCCCGCAGGCGCAGTCCCCAGCTCGTGCGGAAGAGGAACAGGAAGACGAGCGGCACCGAGGCGATCGCCGCCACGTCGATCGGGGTCAGGGGCCCGGCGGCGGGAGGAAGGAGGATGGACGGCCGGACGCCGCCGGCCTGCATCCGAAGGAGGACGCCCGTCGCGCCGAGGACGACGAGATTCAGGGCGGTCCCGGCGACGATCGGGTCCGCCCGCCGTCCCACGACGAAGGAGCCGAACAGGGCGGCGAGCGCCATTCCCGCCGCGGCGGCCGCCGCCGCTCCGACGAGCGCCGATCCCGAGGCGCCGGCGACCGCCCACGCCGCGAACGCGCCGGCGAGCATCTCTCCTTCGATGCCGATGTCGAGCAGTCCCGCGCGCTCGCGAACCGTTTCCCCCATGGCGGCGAGAAGGAGCGGAGTCGCCGCCGTCAGACCGGAGAGGAGAATCGCCCCGAGCCACGGACCCGTCATGCCGCCGACGCCTCGCGGCGGCGCCGGCGCCGCAGACGGGGCGCGGCCAGGGCGGCGAGCACGAGCGCTCCCTCGATCGCGAGCGCGCTCGCGGCGGAGACGCCGGCGCGGCGTTGAAGGGCCGACGAGAGCACGTTGATGAGACCGAAAACGGCCGCGGCGGCGGCCGTGCCGAGAGCGGAGAGCTGGCCCACGACGGCGACCGCGAGGCCGAGATACCCGTAGCCCGGAGAGAACGCGTCGAACAGGCGCCCCGCGACGCCGAGGAGCTCGACCGCGCCGCCGATGCCCGCGGCCGCGCCCGCCGCGACGAAGGCGGCGCCTCGCACCCGGGGAACGTCGATCCCGGCGAATTCGGCGGCCCGCGGACCCGCTCCCGCCGCGAGGAGGCGGAAGCCGGCCTTCGTCCTCCGGAGGAAGACCGCGAGCACGACGGCGAGCGCCGCCGCGATCAGCACTCCGGCATGGAGCCGGGTTCCGGCGGCCAGGATCGGCAGGCGCGCCCCCTCCGGGACCGCGTCGCTCTGCGGAAACGTCCGCGTGCGCTCCTGGAGGAATCCGTGAACGGCGACCGAGACGAGGCCGGAGGCGACGAAGTTGAGCAGGATCGTCGCGAGGACGTCGAGGACTCCGCGGCGGCGAACGAGCCATGAGGCGAGGCCCGCCCAGAGGCCGCCGGCGGCCGCTCCGGCCGCGAGCGCCGCCGCGGCGACGAGGGCGCCGGGCGCCGCGAGCCGGGTCGCGACGGCGGCCGCGGCGAGAGCCCCCGCCAGGAACTGTCCTTCCGCGCCGACGTTGACGACTCCCGCCTTCCAGGCCACGAGGAAAGAGAGGGCGCAGAAGAGGAGGGGCGTCCCCTTCACGAGGAGCTCGGAAATCATGCGGGCGGCAGACCGATCATCGCGCGCCCGATGCTCTCGAGCGGCGTGTCGGCGGGGAGCGCGGCGGAGAGCCGCCCGCGGTAGAGCACGCGGATCGTGTCCGCGACGGACCGTGCGTCGTCCAGGTCGGACGTGACGAGGAGCACCGAGCCCCCGCGGGCCGCGGCGGCCGAGAGCGCGGCGAGCGTCGCGCGCGAGGCGGCGAGGTCGAGGCCTCGCGTGGGCGAGACCGCCAGCAGGAAGGCGGGCTCGCGGCCCAGCTCGCGCGCGAGGATCGTCTTCTGCTGGTTGCCTCCCGAGAGAGCCCGCGCCCGCTGGCGGGACGAGGACGCGACGATGTGGGTCGCCGCGACCGCGCGCTCCGCCGCGTCCTCGTCGGCGTCGGGAATCGGCTCGGCGAGCCGGAGGTTGTCGGCGATCGAGAAGTCGAGGATCAGCCCTTCGCGCTGCCGGTCGCCCGGAACGACGGAGGCCCCGCTCCGGCGGAATCCGCCCCGGCCGACCGCTTCGCCGCCGACCCGGACGGAGCCGGACGCCGGATCCCGCAAACCCGCCACGACCTCCGCGAGCTCGTCCTGGCCGTTCCCGTCGACGCCGACCACCGCCGCGATTTCTCCCTCGCGCACGACCAGCGAGAGATCGTCGAGCGCCGTGGCGCCGGCGGAAGACGTCGTCGAAACGCCCTCGACGACGAGCACGGGCGGGCCGGGCTCGCGCCGCGTCCGGGGGGACGGTTCGGCGCCTTCGAGGAACAGCCGGGCGATTTCCTCCGGCGACGTCGATTCGCGAGCTTTCGTGAAGACGCATCGGCCCCGCCGGAGGAGCGTGATCCGGTCGGAGATCGCGAACGCTTCCGGGAGCTTGTGGGTGATGAAGACGACCGCCGCGCCGCGGCGCGCGGCTCCGCGGACGGATTCGGCGAACGCGGCGATCTCGGCCGGCGCGAGGACCGCCGTCGGCTCGTCGAGGAGGAGGAGGTCCGGGCGGCGGAAAAGCGCGCGGGCGAGCTCCAGGCGCTGTCGCGCGCCGACGGGAAGACGGGCGGCTTCCGCCCCGGGATTTCCCAGCGCGATCCCGGTCTCCTCTTCGATTCGCCGGAACCGGCGGGCGAGCGGCCGGGGAGCGAGCGGGCGAAAGCCGGAATCCTCGACGGCGAGGCACTCCGCCGCGGTCAGGCCCGGCGGGATCGCGAAATGCTGGTGGACATGACCCACGGTTCCGGGAACGGAGACCTCGCCGGAATCCGGGACGATCCGGCCGTCGAGGACGTTGGCGAGCGTCGATTTTCCGGCGCCGTTCTCCCCGAGCACGGCGTGAATCTCGCCGGGCCGGAAATCGATCGAGACCTCCGAGAGCGCCGTCGTCGCGCCGAACCGCACGGTGACGCGGCGGAGCGAGAAGGTCAGAAGTTTCCCCGCGGAACGACGAGGGCGCCGGAGACGATCGCCGTCCGAGCCCGCTCGATTTCCCCGGGAAGACCGGCGGGAAGGCCGGCCTCCCGCTTCGGGTTCCACACGAACGAGATCACTCCGTCCCGGATGCCGAAGCGGATCGACCGCGCCTTGAACTTTCCGTCGCGGACCTCGCGCGCGACGGCGACGAACGCCTTCGGAATGTCGATCACCGCCGACGCGACGATCACGTCGGGCGCCAGGGCGTTCTGGTCCTTGTTCGTCCCGAACGCGAGGATCCTGCGCTCGCGCGCGGCCTGGAAGACGCCCGCCCCCGCGGCGTCGGCATTGTGGATCACGACGTCGCAGCCCTGGTCGGCGAGCGCGAGGGTGGCCTGGCGGGCGGCGGCCGCGTCGTCGAAGGAGCCGGTGTAGACGGTGCGGACGACGGCCTTCGGGTCGACGGAGCGCACGCCTCCCTCGAACGCCAGGAAGGTCGAGGCGACCGAAGGAATCTCGACGCCGCCGACGGCTCCGACGACTCCGGTCTTCGAGAGGCGCGCCGCGGCCATGCCGCAGAGGTAGGTGGCCTGCTCGAGCTCGAACACCATGGGCGCGACGTTCGGCCGGATCGTCGACCCGGAGGTCGTGATGAAGACGGTCTTCGGGAAATCGCGGGCGACGCGGGCGGCCGCGTCCTGGAACTCGAAGCCGTGGCCGAACTCGAGCCAGGCGCCCCGGGCGGCGAAATCGCGGAACTGCTCTTCGAATTCGGACGGCGTCTTGACCTGGACGTGGGCGACGGGGACGGCGAGCTCCCGATGGATCTCCGCCAACCCCTCGTAGGCCGCGGCGTTCCATCCGTGGTCGGTGACGGGGCCCGGGGTGAGCAGCGCGACCCCGGCCTTCCCTCCGCCGCACCCGCCGAGGGCCGCCCCCGCCAGGACGACGATCGCGACGGGGAGCCGTTTCACGGCCGCGAGTCTATCGCGAAGAGGCCGCCCTCGGCCGGGGCGGGGCGATAAGATGCGCGCGTGTTTCGCTGGCTCTCGTCGATCGCCCGGCGGCTCGAGCTCGACAAGCTCTTCACGCGGACCGGGGGCGGCTTCTTCCTTCGCGAGGAGCCGCCGGGGGAACCGACGCCGCCGGACGCTCCGCACGAGCGGGAGATCCCTCCGTCCCTTTCCATCCACGTATCCGCGCCCCGCATCGAGCCGCGGGTCAGCGCGGGCGACGGGGACGAGACGATGATCACCACGTTCGTCGCGGCGTGGCGGCCGAACCCGTCTCCGCCGGAGGAGTGGATCGAGCTGCTGCGTTCGGCGCCGTTCGGCACCACGTTCACCTCGGCGCGCGAGCTGCAATGGGACGGGAAGGACCTCACGATCGAGAGGGTGAACGCGTCGGAGATCGAAGCGTTCGCCGGCAAGATGGACGAATGGGTGGACTACGCCAACAGCGAGCTCGCGAGCCGCCGCGCCACGCCCGAGGCGGTCGCCCGCTTCGAGGCCGGCAAGCGCGCGGCCGAGCTTCAGGATCGGTTTCGCCGCTGACGCCGGTGAACGAGGAGGAGCGCCGCCGCGTCCTGGACTGGGTCAAGCCGCTCGCCGCCGGGATCGACGGCGTGACCAACTTCGGCGACGTCGAGCGGGTCCTGCGGGCGGCGGAGGAAGTCGCGGCCGGACGCTCCGACGTCGATTCCGACCGCCTGTTCCTGCTCGCCGTTTTCTCGGGACAGGAGAAGTGGGTTTCCGGATTCGCCCACGGGAGCCGGACGGAGCTCTTCCTCGGTTCGGTCGGAGTGCCCGCCCCGGCGTTCCGGGCCCTCCGCCGGTCGCTCGGCCGCTACGCGCGGTCCCCGGAGACTCCCGAAGAGGAGTGCGTGCACGACGCGCGACGGCTCGACGAGATCGGCGCTTACGGCGTCGCGCGGCTCGCCGCGATCGGCGCGCGCGAGAGGATGGATCTCGCAGAGCTCGCCGCGGAGATCGAGGGGGAAGCGCGCGACGACCTGCGGACGGAGCGCGGCCGCGCGCTCGCCGCTCCGCGGCTGGCCGTCATGCGCGAGTTCGCACGGTGCCTGAGGGAAGAGATCGCCGAGTTCGGGTAGCCGGCGCGCCTCTCCGGGCCGCTCGAAATCGCGGGGACCCTTCGGTTCAGGACGTGAAGGCGCGGCTGACACGCGCCCGTCCGGCTCGATGCATCGCCGCGCCGGCTAATAGAGGGAGCGGCCCCCGTCCACCGTGAGCACCTCTCCGGTCACGAACCCGGGTCCGTCGCAGAAGAACGCGACCGCGGCGGCGATCTCTTCCGGTGTCCCGCAGCGGCGGAGCGGAATCTCCGAGACGAGCTTGGCGACCGCGGCCTTCGGCATGTTCGTCGGCGGGAGGATCGTTCCCGGCGCGACCCCGTTGACGGAGACCTCCGGCGCGAGCTGCCGGGCGAGGACGCGGACGACCGCCTCGACCGCCGCCTTCGAGATCGCGTGCGCGGAGTAGCCTTTCCAGACCCGCCGCGCGGCGAGGTCCGAGATCAGGACGACGCGTCCGCGCCGGGACCGGAGTTCCTTCTCCGCGGCGCGCGCGAGGAGGAAGTTGGCGCGGGCGTTCAGGTCGATCGCCGCGTCCCAGATCTCCGCTCCGGTATCCGAAAACGGCACCTTCAGGAAGTTCGCGGCGGAGCCGACGAGGAGGTCGAGGCGCCCGAACGCGGAGATCGTCCGGCCGACCAGCCGTGAGCAGTCGGCGGGACGCGAGAGGTCCGCCCGGATGACCGTCGCCCGCACGCCGCCGGCGCGAGCCTCCGCGGCGACGGCATCGGCTTCCTTCCGGGAGGCGTGGTAGTGGATCGCGACGTCGCATCCCGCGCGGGCGCGTTCGAGGGCGATCGCGCGTCCGAGGCGGACCGCGCCGCCGGTGACGAGCGCGACGCGGCGGGCCGAGGCCGCCCCCTTCACGCGCGCCGTCATTCCCAGTAGCTGAACGCGTAACCCTCCGCGCGATAGGCGGTTTCGGAGATCGCCGTCAGCTCGGCGTCGGGGCTGCGATCCATCTCCTTGAGATTCCCGACGATCCGGTGCCGCGCGTGCCGGATGAACGTCTTCGCGAGACGGATCTCCTCGGCGGCCTTTTCGGCGCCGAGCCGGGCGATCGCGGCGCTGGCCCGGGAAAGCACGGCGAGCCCCGCGTACAGGTCGATCGTCGCGTTGGCCAGCCGCTCCTGCTGGTACTCCTTCTCGATGATTCCCTTGCCGTACTTCTGGAGGAGCGTCTCGACCGCGTTCGCCATCGCGCCGGTGTACTTCACGAGGTATTCCCCCTGCGGCGCGAGCTCGGGCGCGACGCCGGCCAGCCTGCCCGGGGCCACGGCGCGGCGGATCCGCTTTCCGGCGAAGCCCGAGAGGATCCCGAGCGAGGAGAGCGGCGCTTTGAGGGCCCGTCCGACGTCCTTCATGTACTCGGCGACGTCCCGCGCTCCCGAGAGCGCGACGAGCATGCGGAGGATCTCGTTCGTCCCCTCGAAGATCATGTTGATCCGCGAATCGCGGAGCGCCTTCTCGTACGGGTATTCCTCCATGAATCCGTTGCCGCCCGCGATCTGGAGCGCGTCGTTGATGTTCCTCCACACGACCTCGGTCCCGAAGACCTTGCAGCACGCGCCTTCGAGGGCGTAGTCCTCCGCGCCCGCATCGACCAGCCCGGTCGTGAGATAGACCATCGACTCGAGCGCGTACGTCTCGACGACCATGCGCGCGAACTTCGCGCGGATCATCTCGAATTGCGCGATCGGAGTCTGGAACTGCTTGCGCTGCGTGGCATGGAGCGCCGCCGCGCGGATCATCGCCTTCGACCCGCCGACGCATCCGGCCCCGAGCGACGTGCGGCCGGTGTTCAGGACCTCGACGGCGATCTTGAATCCCTGGCCGCGCTCGCCGAGGACGTTCGCCGCCGGGACGCGCATGTTCTCGAAGTGGATCTGGCAGGTCGAGGACCCTTTCAACCCCAGCTTGTTCTCCTCCTTGCCGCGGGCGAGTCCCGGAAGGTCGGAGGTGACGACGAAGGCGGTGATCTTCCGGTGCGGCTCCGTCGCGGGCAGCGCCTCGTCGCGCGCGAAGACCGTGAAGAAGGAGGCGAAGCCCCCGTTGGAGATCCACTGTTTCGTGCCGTTGAGCACGAACGTGTCGGTGGCGGCGTCGTACACGGCCGTCGTCTTCTGGGCGGCCGCGTCGGATCCGGCTTCGGGCTCCGTCAGCGCGAACGCCCCGATGAGCTCACCCGCCGCGAGCTTCGGCAGCCAGCGGCGCTTCTGCTCGTCGGTACCGAAGAGGATCAGACCCTTGCAGCCGATCGACTGGTGCGCACCGACGACGATCGCGAGCGAGGCGTCGGCGGTGCCGACGTCTTCCATGACGCGGCAGTACGCCGACGACGAGAATCCGAACCCGCCGTATTCCTCGGGGATCGCCATCCCCATGAGACCGAGCTCGGAGACGCCGCGGATGACGTCGGCGCCGACCGCGTGTTCCCGCTCGATCTTGGCCGGGTCGATCTTCGCGGCGGCGTACTGGCGGAAGGAGTCGAGGAACGTCGAGACGGTCTCGCGCTCGTCCTCGCGGACCTGCGGATACGGGAAGAGGGCGTCTTCGTCGATCTGTCCCGAGAAGAGCGATTTGACGAAGGGGTGACTGCGCGCGGGAGCTTCGATCGCCATGGCCACCTCGCGAAAGAAAAAGTCTATCCCACCGCGCGCCGGATCGCGCGTCGTATGGGCCGTTTACGCCGGTCGGCGCGGTTTCTGCCGGCGCGGGCGATCAGGCGGGGTGGAACGTTCGCCGTTCCGCGGCCATCTGCACGAGCAGGGCCGCGGGAGAGAAGCGCGGCCCGAGGCGCTCCGCGAGGTCCGAGAGCCGGTTGACGATCCGGTCCGCGCCGAGATCGTCCGCGTACTGCAGGAGCCCGCCGCGGAAGGGGGGAAAGCCCGTGCCGAAGATCATCGCGAGATCGAGCTTCTCCGCGGACTCCACGATGCGGTCTTCGAGACAGAAGGCCGCCTCGTTGATCATCGGCATCAGCAGGCGCGCCTCGATCACTTCCGGCGGCAGCGCCGGCTTCGAGGCCGGGCGAGCCCCGACGAGCGCATAGGCTTCCGGGTCCGGCTTCTCGCGTCGGGTTCCCCGGTAACGGTAGAAGCCCCTGCCCGTCTTCCTTCCGAGCCGCCCCCCCGCCGTGAAGGCTTCGAACCGCGCCGAGAGGGGGAGACGCTCCGGAAACGCGGCCGCCATCGTCTGCCCCCCCTTGGCGGCGACGTCGATGCCCACGTCGTCCAGGAGCGCGAGGGGGCCGACCGGCATGCCGAAGGCGGTCAGCGCGCCGTCCACGTCCTCGATGCGGCAACCCTCCTCGAGCAGACGGACCGCCTCGGAGAGATAGGGAGCGAGGATCCGGTTGACGAGGAACCCCGGTGCGTCGCGCACGACGACCGGCGTCTTCCCCATCTTCCGCGCGAGATCGAAGATGGTCGCGATCGTTTCGTCGGACGACTTCTCGCCGCGGATCACCTCGACGAGCGGCATCCGGTGAACGGGATTGAAGAAGTGCATTCCCGCGACGCGCCGCGGCTGGCGGGCGGCGGCGGCGATGCGCGAGATCGGAAGCGTCGAGGTGTTCGACGCGAAGATCGCCTCGTCGCCGACCGCCTCTTCCCACTCGCGGAGCACGGCCTGCTTGATCTCGAGCTTCTCGACGACCGCCTCGATCGTGACCTCCGCCCGCGAGAAACCGGCGTAGTCGAGCCCGCCGGAGAGGAGCGCCATCTTGCGGCGGAATTCCGCAGGCGACATCCGGTGCCGGTCGACCTTCTCCCTCCAGACGTCGGCGGCCGCGCGAAACCCGTGGGCGAGCGGCTCGGCCGCGATGTCCTTCATCCGGGCCGGAAAGCCCCGATCCGCGGCGAGCTGCGCGATTCCGCCGCCCATCACGCCCGCGCCGAGAATTCCCACCCGGTGGACGGGCCGGGGGGCGACGGTCGGGTTGATCGCGCCGGTCTCCTTCTTGACCTCTTCCGTCCAGAAGAAGATCCGCAGGAGCCGGCGCTGGACCGGCGTCCCGATCAGGCGGCCCAGCCGGGCGTTCTCGGCGGCGAGGCCGGCCTCGATCTTCCGCCCGAATCCTTCGCGGACCGCCTCGAGCGCCTCGATCGGGGCCGGGTACCGCCCGCGGGTCCGCGCGAGCACGGCGGCCCGGGCCTTGCGGAAGATCAGTGCCCGGCCGACGGGCGTCGCTTCGAGCGCGCGCGCGGCGAGCGGGAGGCGCGCCCGGCGACCGCGGGGCTTGCGCGCGCCGATCTTTCCGCGGGCGAAGGACTCGCTCCACGCGTCGAAGATCGCGTCGGGGACGACGGCGTCGGCGAGCCCGATCCGGGCCGCGCGCCGGCCGTCGATCGGCTTGCCCGTCAGGATGAGATCGAGGGCGGAAGCGAGTCCCGTCACACGGGGAAGACGCTGCGTGCCGCCCCATCCCGGGAGGATTCCGAGGTTGACTTCCGGAAGACCGATCCGGGTCTTCGACGAGTCGGAACACACGCGCCAGTCGCATGCGAGCGCCAGCTCCGTGCCTCCCCCCAGGCAGGCGCCCCGGATCGCCGCGACCGTCGGGAACGGGAGGCGCGCGAACCGGTCGAAGATGCGCTGGCCGACGGCCGATGCGGTTCTTCCTTCCTCGGGCGAGCGGACGTCCTCGATTTCCCGCACGTCCGCTCCGGCGATGAACACGTCCGCCTTTCCGGAGCGGAACAGGAGCGCACCGATGCCGTCCGCGGCCGAAAGCCGGTCGACGAGCGACGAGAGCTCTTCCATCACGGGCGTCGAGAACTTGTTCACCTTTTCGCCGGGAAGGTCGAACGTGACGAGGGCGAGTCCGTCGACGGTGTCGAGCCGGAAAGCGGAGCTCATTTCCGCGGAGTATACGTCCCGGAAACCGGCCGTTCCCGACGCGGGACGAGGCGCGCGAGCGCGGCGACGGCGGTCTCCCCGTCCGGCGACTCCGATCGAACGGAATTCGCCGCGTCTCATCGGGACGGCCGCACGGGAGGCGGAGCGTCGGCGCGTCCGCTCCGCCGAACCGATCTTCGACGAGCGGCGTTGACGGAGGAAAAGTCTTCGAGCCCGCCTCCCCGGGGGTCCATGAGACCGGACGAGGATCGCGCGACAAAAAAATTGCCCCTGCCTTCGTTCGGCAGGGGCGGAGGAGATCAACGACGACGGTGGGTCAGGCCGCCGTCAGTGAGAACGACCGTGCGGCGGGCGGTATTCCCCGCCGCGCGGCGGCGGAGGGGGCGACGAACGCGGAGCCGGAGCGGGCGCCCGGTACTCTCGAGTCTGCGGGGGAGCCGACCGCGGCGGAGGCGCCGACCGCTCGTATCGCGGAGGGGCCGCCGAATACCGGGGCGAGGGCTCCGCCCGCCGGGCGTCCGGAGGCGCGAACCTCTCCGAACGCGACGGAGGCGCGGACTCCCGGAGGCCGTAGGCCGGCGGCGCGGAGCGCTGGTACCGCGGCATCGGCGCGATCTCTCGCGGCTCGAAGTTCCCCGACCGCCGCTCCGGCAGGGAGCGGACGTACGGTTCGCTTCGCGGGGGAGGGACCGCCCGCCCGCGATCGATTCCCTCGATCACGCGCTGCGCGGGAGGAGTGTTGGCGCGAGTCCGCCACGACTCTGCCGGCGCGCCCCCGGAATTCCGGGAACGGGGCGTCGAGGCATACCCGCGCGGGGGGGCCGGGCGCTCCCGCCAGGATTCGCCGCCGCTCGGCGACCGCGGGGCGATCGACCGGGGAGAAATCGAGGACGGGCGGCGCCAGTCGTTCGACCGCTCGCCGGATCGGCTCGAGGGCGGCGGAACCGCGCGCGACGAGGAGCCGAAGGAGTTCCGCTGGGGCGCCCGCCACGATTCGGTGCGAGCCTGGCCCGGGTTCCGGAAGGCGCCTCCGGAGAGCGAACGGGAGCCGGACAAGGAGCCGGCGGTCTGTCGCGGGGACGCGACGAGCCGATCCGCGCCGGGCCCTTCCAGCCGCCGGGCCGAGGGATTCACCCGCGCGAGCTGGGTGTCCTGCAGGGTGCGCACCGTCGCGGCGGGAAGCTTCGCCTGCCGGCCCAGAAACGGTGTCAGCGCCGCGGATCGCTCGGGCGAGCTCTGCCGCGCGATCGTCGCGGGGGCGGTCCGAACGTAGGAACGGAGCGCCGTGGCGGCGGAGCCGCGGCCGGTAACGATCGGGACCCGGACCGGATCCGACGTGATCGCGACCCGGGCGCCGAGCCGCGAGGCGACCGCGGATCCCGGGAGCACGGACCGGTGGTCGAAATGCGATCCGAAGTGGTGCGAATCGACGAAATTCCAGCCATGGTGCCAGTCCACCCGTCCGGAGTCGAACAGGCCGGAAACGGAGAAGTAGAGTCCCGAGTGCCAGCCGCCGTACCCGCCCCAGTAGTTCGCATAGGGGCCGTAGTAGGCGTAGGAACCGATCGGGCACCAGCCGACGAATCCGTTCGTGAATCCCCAGTACACCCACCCCGGCGAATAGACGAAGGCGGGCGACCAGCACCAGGAGCCGAACCCGGCGTCGAAGAACCAGTTTCCGAAGTGGTGGGGGAACCATCCCCACGGCTCGTACGGCACCCACGAGGCGCCGACGGGGGTGTAGTACCAGTACCCGTCCGAATACGGAGACCAGTCGGCGCCCACGTTCGGACGCCAGACCTCGGTGTCGTACGTCGGCGAATAGTCCCAGCTCCCGTAATCGTCCAGAGCCGCGACGTCCTGGTCGTATTCGTCGCCGTCGACGTAGCGGGCCGAGACGGAGTTGTACGCGGAGAGCGCGGTTTCGGTGCGGTCGGCGACCCAGACGTCGAACCGATCGCGGGAGAACGACCCCCGGGCGAGCTCGGGCTGTTCGTCGCCGTGGACCAGCACGTACTGGCCCGCTTCGGCCGTGATCGAGCCGGAACGCGTCTGGACGTCGACCGAGCCCGCGCGGACGATCACCGTGGTGCCCCGGTTGGCGTCGAGGTTCACGCGCGCCCGTCCCTTCGCGGTCACGTACGCCGACGCGTCCGCGGTGTCGATCCGGAACGCGCGGGCGTCGTCGAAGGAAGCCGACTCGGCGGCGGCCGATCCCTCCAGGAGCGTGATCGCGGACTCATCGGCGTTGGATCCCTGCTCCCCGGCGAGCGCGTCGAGACGAAGGCGGCTCTCGCCGGCGATCTGGACGCGATTCCCGTCGGCGAGCTCGATTTCGGCGTGGGCGCCCGCGTCGGTGACGATCGTGTCCCCTTCCGCGAGCGGAAGATTGACCTGGATTTCGGTCCGGCCGTTGGCGTCGGAAAGGATCGAGCCGGCGCCGTCGACGTCGGTGACGTGAGCGTAGCCCGACCGCTGGGCGCGCAGGGGAAGAGCCGCCAGGAAAAGGGCGGCCAACCCGAAAAACAACGATGGAAAAAACCTGGATTTCATGTTCCTACTCCCGGGCGTTCGTCGCCCGACCACCGGGAGTAGCCAAGAGAGTGCCATGTCAACGTCCTGAAAACAAAGGGCGCCCATGCCGTCATCCGTCCTCTCGCCGGGACATCGGGGGGGCCAAGATGACACTCTGGATACAATCGCCGCGATGACGCCCGACGAGCTCCGGGAGGACCGGGAGAAGCGGGCGGACGCCGCCCGCTCCGCCGGACGCGACGAGGAGGCGATCCGTCTCTACGAGGAGATCCTGGCGGCCGACCTCGCCGGGGGCCGCTTCGTCCCCGCCGTGGCCGTCTACCAGCGGGTGGTTCTCTGGAAGCCGGCGGACGACGAGCTCCACCGGCGGCTGGCTCGGCGGATCGCGGTCGCCCGCGAGTCGCTCCCGGCCGGCTCCGCGCTCGGCGCGCTGCCGGAAACGGCCCTCCTCGCCGGCATCCCGCCCGCGCAGCTCGCGGGGGCGCTGGAAAAAATGACGGCCCGGCGCTTTCCGGCCGGAACGACGGTCCTGCGGGAGGGGGAGCCGGGGGATTCGCTCTACCTCATCACCGAGGGGCGCGTCGAGGTCGAGACGCGGGACGACGCCGGAGAGCGCGTGGTCCTGGGGGCTCTCGGACCGGGCGATTTCTTCGGCGAGATCTCGCTGCTGACGTCCCGGCCCCGAACCGCGACCGTGACGGCCGTCAGCGGGCTCGAGACGCTCGAGCTCACCCGCGCCGCGCTCGTTTCCCTGCGCGCGGCGTACCCCGATCTCGAACGGGCGCTCGCCGAGGCCCAGCGGACCCGGGCGGAGCGCACGGCCGAAGCCCTGATCGAGCAGCGCCGCCGCCGCACGTGATCCGCGACATCGTCAAGTTCGGCGATCCCCGCCTCCTCGCGCCGAACGCCGAAGTCGGCGAGTTCGACGGCCGGCTCGCCGAGCTCGTCGCCGATCTCGTGGAAACGTGTCACGCCGCCCCGGGGCTCGGGCTCGCGGCGCCGCAGGTCGGCGTCAACCTCCGGGTCGCCATCGTCGACCTTTCCGTGGGACAGGATCCGGCCGCGGTGACCGTGCTCGTCAATCCGAGGATTGTGCGCGAGGAGGGAGAAATCCGTTCGGACGAAGGCTGCCTGTCGATTCCCGGGCTCTCCGAGCCGCTCGCCCGCCCCGCGACGGTCGTCGTCGAAGCGGCGGATGCGGCGGGGCGCCGGCGGGCGATCGAGGCCACGGGGCTCTTCGCGCGGGCCCTCTGCCATGAGACCGACCATCTCGACCAGAAACTCTTCGTTCACCGTCTCCGGGGACTGAAAAAGGAGCTGGTGCTGCGGAAGGTCGCCCGCCGCTACGGCACTCGCTGAGGGCGGGCACCGCGCCTTCGCCGAGCGGACAGGGGATCAGCGCGGAACGGCCGGCGCCGTCCGAAGGCCGATTCCGTGGCGGGCCATCCCCCGCGCGACGATCGCCGAGATATCGGCGAGGCGCACGCGCTCTTCGGGGTCGGCCGGCGTGTCCCGCCAGAGCCGGAGCGTTCCCTCGACCCCCGAATGCTCGAACGGGATCTCCGTGGCGGGCGGACCCGAGGTGACGCCGGCCGAGAAGATCGAGCCCCCTCCCGACTCGATCGTCGCTCCGCGCGCGCCGAACCCCTCGACCACTCCCTCGAGCTCCCGCGTGATCGTTTGCGCGGTCTCGGCGGGAGTCCGCGCGGCCGCGAGACCGCGCCCGACGCGGAGCACTCTCTCGTAGAAGCGCACCCGGAGCTTCATCTCCTCGAGGAGGCCGCGGAGGCGGATCGCGTTGGCGAGACGCGCGCGGAGCTCGCGGGGGCGATACGGCTTGACGAGGAAGTCGAACGCGAGGGACTGGAATCCTTCGAGGACGTCCTCGGCGCGGTTCCGCGTGGTGGCGAAGAGGATCGGGACGTCCGAGCTCTCCGGGTCCGCCTTGAGCGCCCGGCAGAGCTCGTAGCCCGAGTGGTCGTTCATCAGCACGTCGAGCAGGATCGCGTCGTAGTCGTGTTCCGCGATCTCCCGGAGCGCGTCGTCGGCGTTGGTGCACCAGTCGCACTCCGCGGAAAGACTCTTCGCCGTCGCCAGGACGAGGTCGCGCTCGTCCTGGTCCGGATCGACGACGAGGATGCGCGGATCGGATTTCATCGAAAAAACGATACCACGGCGGTTCCGGCGCGCCCGGGATGCCGCCGGCCGGGCGCCGGCCGAGGGTATAGTTCGGCGCCATGCCGCTCCGGCTCTTCAACACGCTCGGGCGAACGCTCGAGCCGTTCACGTCGATCGAGCCGGGCCACGTCCGCATGTACACGTGCGGCCCCACGATCTACAACAAGGTCCACATCGGGAACCTCCGCACGTTCGTCTGGGAAGACGTCTTTCGCCGCTCGCTCGAGAGGCTCGGCTGGCGGGTGACCCAGGTGATGAACCTGACCGACGTCGACGACAAGACGATCCGCGGCGCCGCCGAGGCGGGGCTTCCCCTCCGCGAGTTCACGGAGAAGTACGCGGAGGCGTTCTTCCGCGATCTCGAAACGCTCGGGGTCGAGAAGGCCGAGCACTATCCGCGGGCCACGGACCACGTTGCGGAGATGATCGCGCTCATCGAGAAGCTCAAGGCGCGGGGCCACACCTACGAGAGCGAGGGCTCCGTCTGGTTCCGGATCTCCACCTTCCCCGAATACGGACGGTTGTCGGGAATCGATCTGTCGCAGGCGCGGCAGGGCGCCCGGGTCGCCGACGACGAGTACGAGAAGGACGACCCGAAGGACTTCGCGCTGTGGAAGGCGGCCAAGCCGGGGGAGCCGGCGTGGGATTCGCCGTATTCGAGCGGAAGGCCCGGATGGCACCTCGAATGCTCGGCGATGTCGATGCGCTATCTCGGCGAGACTTTCGACATCCACACGGGCGCCGTGGACAACATCTTTCCACACCACGAGAACGAGATCGCCCAGAGCGAAGGCGCGACCGGGAAGAAATTCGTGCAGTATTGGCTGCATGCCGAGCACCTGATCGTCGACGGCGAGAAAATGTCGAAATCGAAGGGGAACTTCTTCCTCCTCGCGGACGTTCTCGCGCGCCGCAACGATCCCGCCGCCGTCCGCTACCTCTTCCTCTCGGTGCCGTACCGACAGAAGCTCAACTTCACGTTCGAGGCACTCGAAGCGGCGGCCGCGGCGGTCCAGCGGCTCCGCAACGTCGAGGCGAATCTCGCCGACTACGCGCGCCGCCGGCCGGAGGGAGAGGAAACCGCGCCCGAGCTCACGGGGAAGCTCGGGGCGGCGTTCGACGAGGCGCTCGCGGACGACCTCAACACGGCCAAGGCGCTCGGCGCGCTCTTCGACTGGGTCCGCGACGTGAACGTCTCGCTCGAGCGGGGCGAGATCACGGGAGCGGACGCGCGGGCGGCGGCCGCCGCGCTCCGGAGCGCCGACCGGGTGCTGGGCGTGCTCCCGGCGCCGGAGATCCTCCCGGCCGAGATCGAAGCGCTCATCCAGGAACGGCTCGACGCGCGGCGCCGGAAAGATTTCGCGCGCTCCGACGCGATCCGCGTCGACCTCGCTGCGAAGGGGATCGTGCTCGAGGACACGGCGGCCGGGACCAGGTGGAAGAAGGCTTGACCCGGCGCGGCGGCGATTCCCAGAAAAATCGCCAGCGCTTTCCGTCGCAGGGAGTCGTCGAATCCGAGCCGTCGCGCCGACCGCTCGTCGATGGCTGGAGGTGACCCGGGTTTCCGAGCGATGGGGTGGTTTCCGCCGTGTCAGAGCCTCACCAGGCCCGCGCCCCAGTGGAGCCCCGCACCCAGGGCGGTGAAGCAGACGAGATCTCCGGGTTTCGCCTTCCCGGCCTGCTTCGCCTCGTGAAAGACGAGCGGGAGCGTCGCCGCCGTCGTGTTCCCGTAGTTCTGGATGTTGTTGAAGACCTTTTCGTCCGGCAGCCCGAGCGTCTTCTGCACCGACTCGTTGATCCGGAGATTCGCCTGGTGCATGAGAAGCAGCGAGAGGTCGTCGATGCCGAGACCGTAGGCCTCGAGGACCTCGCGCACGATCGCGGGCATCGCGGTCGTCGCGAGCTTGAAGACCTGCCGCCCCTCGACGATCGGAATCGTCGCCATGCTGGCGAACATCTCGGGCGCGAAATAGGGGAAGCACGACGAGCCTCCCGCCGGCACGTAGAGCTTGTCCCAGTGAGTGCCGTCCGTGCGCATCCGGAACCCGAGGAATCCGCGGCCGTCTCCCGTCCCGTTCGCCTCGAGGACGAAGGCCCCCGCGCCGTCGCCGAAGATGACCGCGCGGTCGCGGAGCGCCGTTCCGATCTTGAACATCTCCGGGGGAACGGCCTCGTCGGACTCTCCGAACATGACCCGCCATTCGAGGTCGGTCCACGGATAGAACGACGCATGGCATTCGGCGCCGATCAGCAGGATCCGGCGGTACGTCCCCGAGCGGATGAACGCGTCGGCCACCTGGAGCCCGGACAGGAAGCCGGCGCACTGCATGCGGAGGTCGATCGCGTGCGTCCGCGTGAGGCCGAGTTTCGCCGCCGCGATCCCGCCGTTGCCCGGAAAGTAGTGGGCGGGCGTCATGGTCGCGAAGAGAATGAGGTCGACGTCCGATGCCTGGAGGCCCGCGTCGGCCAGGGCGGCCTTCGCCGCCTCGACGCCCAGGTCGGCCGAGGACGTTCCTTTCCGCGCGTACCGCCGCTCCCGGATCCCCGTCCGCTGCTGGATCCATTCGTCGGTCGTGTCCATCAGCCGCGACATCCGCTCGTTGGTGACGACGCCGTCGGGGAGGAACACCCCGGACCCGCGAATCACGCTCGTGGGGGAGGACATTTCGGGATTATATGAAGACGCCTTGACAGACCCGCGCCGCGCGTCTACAGTCCGCTCCGTGAAGGTTTCCGCCTCGTCCTGCTGGTACTGGTACTGGAGCGACACCCGGTAGGGCGAAGCTCGCCCTCCCGGAGGAATTCGGGCGGGGCGATCGACAGCGCGGAATGATCGAAACCCCCGGCCGACGGGGGTTTCGAATTTTGGATCGGACTCTTCCCATCCCGGCGACGATCGCGACGCTGGCTCCCGCGAGCTTCGAGGACGCGCGCCGGCTCGCGGCTCTCGTTCCGCCGGAGGCGAACGCGATCGAGTGGCGCCTCGACCTCGCTCCGGGACGGATCTCCCCGCGCGCTCTCCTGGATCTCGATCCGCGATGCGCGATCGTGACGTATCGGACCGTGCGGGAGGGAGGCCGATTCGCCGGAAGCGCCGACGAATACCGCCGTTCCGTCGTCTCCGCCTACGAAGCGGGCGCCGTCGTCGACGTGGAGCTCGAGAGTGGCCTCCTCGGCGACGCGGGGTTCCTTCCGGACCGGAGCCGCGTCATCGGCTCGCGCCACGGCCCGTCTCTCTCCGAAGGGCGGCTCCGGGCGTGCGTCGCGCACGACGTGGCGGCCGTGAAGCTCGTCTTGACGGACCCCGACACCGTGGCCGAGGCGATCGGGTGCGTCGAGCGCGCCCGCCGGCTCTCCCGCGAGAGACCGGTCGCCTGCTTCGCGACGGGGACCCGCGGCGCCGTGACCCGGGTGCTCGCGCCCCGGTTCGGAAGCGCTCTCACGTACGGCACCGTCGACGGCAGCGACGCGACCGGCGCCGGCCAGATCTCCCTGGGGGAGCTTCGCGCGGTGTATCGCGCGGGGGAAACGGCTCCGCCGGAGAGGCTCTTCGCGGTCTACGGGGGCGACGTCTCGGGTTCCCTTTCTCCCCGGATCCACAACGAGCTGTTTCGGCGGCGGGGACTCCCGTGGCTCTACGTTCCCCTGACGGCGTCCCGGCGGGGCGCGGCGCGGGAGAGCCCGATCGCCGGGGACCTCATCGCGCTCGACGGGCTCTCGAGGAACCTCCACGGCGTTTCGGTGACGAATCCGTTCAAGGGCGACTTCGCCGGCGTCGCCGAGCCCGACGCGGACACGTCGCGGATCGGGGCGGCGAACACGCTCGTCCGACGCAAGCCCGAGTGCCTCGATCTCTCGGCGCACAACACGGACCTTCGGGCGGCGCGCGAGGCCCTCGGGCGACTCGGGGGAGCGCGCGTGATGGTCGTCGGAACGGGGGGAGCGGCGCGGGCGGCGCTCGCCGCGGCGTCGTCGCTCGGCCGTGCGGCCGCGGTGGCCGGGCGCGATCGCACGAAAACCACGCTCCTCGCCGCGGAGTTCGAAGCCGACGCCGTCGACATGAGCGAGCTCGCCTCGAAAGACGCGGACGTCTGGGTGAACGCGACGCCGCTCGGGTCCGGAGACGACGACCCGATGCCCGTGCCCGTCGGGGTTCTCCGTCCGGGAGCCGCGGTCGTCGATTTCGTTTACCGGCGCGACGGCGAAACGGCGCTCGCCCGCGAGACGCGGGCTCGCGGCGCCGCCCTCGTGGACGGACTCGAGCTCCTGGCCCGCCAGGCCGCCGGCCAGGCGGCGCTCTTCGGCGTCCCGGACGCGACGTTCGAGGAGATCGACGCGATCCTGCGAGGCGATTCGTGATCCGGGTCGCGACCCGATCGATCTCCGCGGACACGACGACCCCCGTCGCCGTGATGCGGAAGCTCCTCGCGGGCGGGGACGAGGCGTTCCTGCTCGAAAGCGTCGAGGGGGGCGCGCACCTCGCGCGCTGGTCGTTCCTCGGCGTCGCGCCGCGTGCCCGGTGCTCTTCGATCGGGGGAAGGGTGCGGCGGGAGGAAGACGGGCGCTCCGCGTGGCTCGACGAGCCTTTTCTCGACGCCGTCCAGGGGATGGCGGTCGATCCCGGATACGAGCGCGGGGAAGGCGCCCCGCCGTTCGCCGCGGGCGCGGTCGGCTACCTCGCCTACGACGCCGTACGGCTCTTCGAGAGGGTCCCGTCGCGGCACCCGCCGTCGACGGCGATGCCCGAGGCCCTCTTCCTCCTCTTCGATTCGACGATCGCCTTCGATCATGCCCGCGGCGTCATGGTCCTGCAGACCGCCGTCCGCGACGGGAAAGACGGTGCGGCGGAAGGGCGTCTCGCGGACCTCGAGCGCCGGGTCGCCGCTCCCGATCCTCCGCGTCCGAAAGGGAGTCCCGCCGCACCGCCGGCGTTCTCGGAAAGCGGCTCGCGCGACGGCTTTCTCTCCGCCGTGGCCGCGGCGAAGGAGGCGATCGCGGCCGGCGAGGTCTACCAGATCCAGATCTCGCGGCGCTGGACGTCGCCCCTCGGACTCGACGCCTTCGAGGTCTATCGCGCGCTCCGCCGGATCAACCCGTCGCCGTACCACTTCTTCCTCCGGACGCGGGAAGGGGACGTGCTCGGAGCGTCGCCGGAGATGCTCGTGCGCGTCCGCGGCGGCGCGATCGAAACGCGGCCGATCGCGGGCACCTACCCGCGCGGCGCCACGGCCGCCGAGGACCGCGCGCTCGAGGAGCGTTTCCTGGCCGACCCGAAGGAGCGCGCGGAGCACGTGATGCTCGTCGATCTCGCCCGCAACGACCTCGGGCGCGTCTGCGAGACGGGCTCCGTATCGGTCCCGGAGTTCTTCACCGTGGAAAAATACTCGCACGTGCAGCACCTCGTCTCCTCGGTCACGGGGCGCCTCCTCCCGGGGGTCTCCGCGCTCCGCGCGCTGGCGGCGTCCTTTCCGGCGGGCACCCTCACGGGAGCGCCGAAGATCCGCGCGATGGAGCTGATCGACGAGCTCGAGCCGTGGCGGCGCGGGATCTACGGGGGGGCCGTCGGCTATCTCGACCTCTCCGGAGACCTCGATTCGGCGATCGCGATCCGGACGATGGTCGTCGAGAACGGGGTCGCGCGCGTCCAGGCGGCGGCGGGAATCGTCGCCGACTCGGATCCCGAGCGGGAAGCCCGGGAAACGGAGATCAAGTCGGGCGCCCTCTTCCGGGCGGCCGAAGCGGCGGGCCGGCCATGATCCTCGTCGTGGACAACTACGACTCCTTCACCTGGAATCTCGTCCAGGCGATCGCCGCCTTCGATCCTGACGTCCGGGTGGTGAGAAACGACGCGTTCGACCCGGCGGAAGAGCTCGCGCGGGGGCCGGCGGGCGTCGTCGTCTCGCCGGGACCCGGAACGCCCGAGAAGGCGGGCCGATCGATCGAGACGATCCGGGCCGCGGAGGAGCGCGGGATCCCGATCCTCGGCGTCTGCCTCGGGCACCAGGCGATCGCGGTCGCGCACGGCGCCGTCGTCGATCGCGCGCCCGTCCTCATGCACGGCAAGACGTCGCGCATCTCCCACGAATCGGCCGGCATCTTCCGGGGACTCTCGCGCCCGTTCGAGGCCACGCGGTACCACTCGCTCGCGGTGCGCGAAGAGACGCTCCCGCCGGAGCTCGAAGTCGTCGCCCGGTCGGAGGACGGGATCGTGATGGGGCTTCGCCACCGATCCCTTCCGGTCTGGGGCGTGCAGTTCCATCCCGAATCGATCCTCTCCGTCGAAGGACCGAAGCTGATCGAGAACTTCGTGCGGGGCGCGGCGTGAGCGTCGCCGAGGCCCTCCGCCGGCTCGCCGACCGACGTCCGATCTCGGCGGCCGAGGCGCGCGACGCGTTCTTCGAACTGATGGAAGGGCGGGCGACCGAATCGCAGAAGGGCGCCCTGCTCCTCGGTCTCGCCTCGCGCGGCGAGACGCCGGAGGAGCTCGCCGGCGCGGTCGGAGCGGTGCGGGAGAAGATGCGGCGCGTCGAGGCGCGGCGGCGCCCCCTCCTCGATACGTGCGGGACGGGAGGGCACGGCCGAAGAACGGTCAACGTGTCGACGGCGGCCGCCTTCGCGTGCGCCGGCGCGGGAACCGCCGTCGCCAAGCACGGCAATCGCTCGGCGACCCGCTGCGGCTCCGCGGACGTCCTCGAGGCGCTCGGGGTCCCGATCGACAAGTCCCCCGGGGACGCGGGCGCGGAGCTCGACCGGACCGGCTTCACTTTCCTGTTCGCGCCGGCGTTCCATCCCGCCATGCGCGAGGTCGCTCCGGCCCGGCGGGAGCTCGGCGTGCGGACCATCTTCAACCTGATCGGTCCTCTCGCCAATCCCGCGGGCGCGACGCGGCAACTGATCGGCGTGAGCCGCTTCGACGTCGCCCGCCTCCTCGCGGAGGCGCTGGCGATGCTCGGCACGGAACGGGCGATCGTCTTCCATTCGGAAAACGGCCTCGACGAGCTCACCCCGGGGGTCGCCGCGATCGGCTTCGAGGTGCGGCCGGGACGGGCGATCTCGTGGCGGTTCGATGCCGGCGTCCTCGCGCAGCGGCCGGTGACGGTCGAGGAGCTCTCCGGCGGGGGGGCGGCGGAGAACGCGGAGGTCCTCCGGCGGGTGCTCGCGGGCGCGCGCGGCCCCGTCCGGGAAACCGTGCTCCTGAACGCCGCGATGGCTCTCTGGATCGCCGAGTCGGCGCCGACGCTGCACGAGGCCTACGATCTGGCGGCGTCCTCGATCGACTCGGGCCGGGCCGCGTCGATTCTCGAGGGGGCGCGGTCCTCCGGAGGAGCCGCGTGAGCGGGATCCTCGGGGAGATCGCGGCGTCCGTCCGCTCCCGGCTCGCGGCGGGCGCCTACCGGCCCGCGGAAGGCCGCGGCCCCGGCCCGAACGGCAGCCGGTTCGCGGCCTCTCTCCGGGAACCGGGAACGCGCGTGATCGCCGAGCTCAAGCAACGCTCGCCGTCGGCCGGGGAGATCTGCCCGCACCTCGACCGGAAGGTCGAGACGCTCGCCCTCGCCTATCGGCGCGGCCACGCCGCCGCGATCTCGGTCGTCACGGAACCGGAGTTCTTCGGAGGGAAAGCCGAGTGGATCGCGAGAGCGAAGCGGATGTCCGGCCTTCCCGTGCTGATGAAGGACTTCGTCCTGGCCGAGGAGCAGCTCGATTTCGCGGCGTCGTCGGGCGCGGACGCGGTGCTCCTCATCGCGGCGCTCCTCGACGGCCCGGCGCTCGCGCGGCTTCGTTCCGCGGCGGAAGCGCGGGGTCTCGCGGCCCTCGTCGAGGTCCACGACGCCGGCGAAATCGCGCGCGCCGCCGCCGCCGGCGCGTCGATCGTCGGGGTGAACGCCCGGGACCTCCGCTCCTTCGAGGTCGATCGGGAAGGCGCCGCAGAGCTCGCGGCGGCGATCCCGGCCGGCGTCCTGCGCGTGGCGGAGAGCGGAATCCGGACGCGGGAGGACGTCGAGCGCCTCTCGGCCGCCGGGTTCACCGCGTTTCTCGTCGGCGAGACGCTTCTTCGCTCCGAGGATCCGGAGGAAACGCTTCGCTCGCTCCGGGGGACGGCGTGACGCGCATCAAGATCTGCGGACTCACCCGGAGCGAGGACGTCGCGCTCTGCGTCGCGCTCGGGGCGGATTACCTGGGGTTCAACTTCTCGCCGCGAAGCCCGCGTCGCGCGGCGGTCGAGGACGGGCCGAAGCTCCTCGCCGCGTCGGAGGGGCGCCCCCGGGTCGGGGTCTTCGTGGAGGAAGGCCCCGAAGCGGTTCGGCGCGCGATCGACGCGCTGGACCTCGACTTCCTGCAGTTCCATCGGCCGCTCCGGGACGACGACTTCGCCTTCGGTCTCCCGGTGATCGCGGTCGAGCGCGTGTTCGGCCGGATCCCGGCCCCGCGGACGCCTTTCGCGCGCTGCCACGCCGTTCTCTACGACACGGGTCACCCGGCGCTCGACGGCGGGACGGGCATGACGTTCGACTCGAACGGGCTCGCCGCGCGGGACCGCGGGATCCCCGTCGGTCTCGCGGGCGGGCTTCGTCCGGAGAACGTCGCCGAAGCGATCCGGGCGGCTCGTCCGTTCCTCGTCGACGTCGCGAGCGGAGTGGAGTCGTCGCCGGGGGTGAAGGATCCGTCCCGGCTCCGCGCGTTCTTCGCGGCCGTCCGGAGGGCGGATGGCTGAGCGCGCGTACTTCGGCGCGTACGGCGGCACGTTCGCCCCCGAGACGCTCATGGCGCCCCTCGTCGAGCTCGCCGAAGCCTTCGACGAGGCGCGGCGGGATTCGGGATTCCGCGCGGAGCTGGACGGCGCGCTCCGGGACTACGCCGGACGCCCGACGGCCCTTTTCTTCGCGCGCCGGCTCTCGG
The DNA here is from genome assembly GCA_035717485.1 of Thermoanaerobaculia bacterium. Classification (NCBI taxonomy): domain Bacteria; kingdom Pseudomonadati; phylum Acidobacteriota; class Thermoanaerobaculia; species Thermoanaerobaculia bacterium. The sequence continues at coordinate 34,051 of DASTIQ010000206.1, forward strand.
AGGACGCGGGAGGGGCGCGAATCCTCTTCAAGCGCGAGGATCTCCTGCACACCGGAGCCCACAAGATCAACAACGCGATCGGCCAGGGGCTGCTGGCGCGCCGGATGGGGAAGACGCGTCTCATCGCCGAGACGGGAGCGGGGCAGCACGGCGTCGCGACGGCGACCGTCGCGGCGTGGCTCGGGTTCGAGAGCGTCGTGTACATGGGATCGGAGGATGCGCGGCGCCAGGCGGTCAACGTCGCGCGAATGCGGCGGCTGGGAGCGGACGTCCGGACCGTCGATGCCGGATCGCGGACGCTGAAGGACGCGATCAACGAGGCGATGCGGGACTGGTCGGCGACCTCCGCGACGTCGCACTACGTCCTCGGCTCGGCTCTCGGCCCGCATCCGTATCCCACGATGGTCGCCTGGTTCCACCGGGCGATCGGCCGCGAGGCGCGAGCCCAGACCCTGCGCCGGTGGAAGAAGCTCCCGAAGGCGGTCGTCGCGTGCGTCGGCGGCGGGTCGAACGCGATCGGGATCTTCCAGGCTTTCCTGCGGGACCGCGTTCGCCTCGTCGGCGTCGAGGCGGGGGGGCGCGGGACCGCGCTCGGCGACCACGCCGCCCGGTTCGCGGGCGGGAAGGTCGGGATCCTCCACGGAACGAAGACCTGGGTCCTCCAGGATCGGGAAGGGCAGATCGCGGCGACCCATTCCGTCTCCGCGGGACTCGACTATCCCGCCGTCGGCCCGCAGCATGCGGCGCTGCGCGACGCGCGGCGCGTCGAATACGTGTCGGCCTCGGACTCGGAGGCGCTCGACGCGTTCGACCGGACGACGCGGCTGGAGGGGATCGTCCCCGCGCTCGAGTCCGCGCACGCGATCGCGTTCGCGCGGAAGCTCGCGCCCTCGCTTCGAAAGAGCGATCTGATCCTCGTCAATCTCTCCGGGAGGGGGGACAAGGACCTGCCGGAGGTCGAGCGGATCGAGAGGGGATCGTGAAGTCGAGCGGGCGAGTCGCCGCGGCCTTCGCTCGGGCCGAGGGGGAGGAACGCGCCGCGTTCGTCGCCTATCTCACGGCCGGAGATCCCGACCTCCGCGCGACCGTCGAGCTCGCGCGCGCGGTCGAGGCCGCCGGAGCCGACGTCCTCGAGCTCGGCGTTCCCTTCTCCGATCCGATCGCGGACGGGGCGACGCTCCAGCGCGCGGCCGCCCGAGCGCTCGCCTCCGGGACGACGCTCGACGGCGTCTTCGCCGCCGCCGCCGAGATCCGGGCGAAGACCGACCTCCCGCTCCTCCTGTTCTCGTACGCCAACCCGCTCTGCGCGCGAGGGTTCGGGCGCGCCTTCCGGGAAGCGGCCTCCGCGGGGTTCGACGCCCTTCTCCTGACGGACGTGCCGGCGGAGGAGTCGGACGCGGTGCTCCCGGATGTCGCCCGGGCGGGGCTCGATCCCGTTCTGCTCGTCTCGCCGACCTCGGACGCGGGAAGGATGCGCGCCGCGGCGGAACGGTCGCGCGGGTTCCTCTACGTCGTCTCGCGAACCGGCACGACCGGGGAACGCGCCCGCCTCGCGGAGGATCTCCAGCGGACCGTCGCGCGCGCGCGCCGCGCGGCGGACGCGGAGCGCGGGGACCGCGGAACGCTTCCCATCGCGGTGGGATTCGGGATCGCTTCCGCGGAGGACGCCCGCCGCGTCGCGGCGATCGCCGACGGCGTCGTCGTGGGCTCGGCCCTCGTCGCCTGCGCGGAAAGCGGGGGCGCCCGGGCCGCCTCCGCCGTCGAAACGCTCGCGCGTTCCCTCGCGGAGGCCTGTCGGCGATGAACGAGCTCGAGCGGCTCCGCGTCTCGATCGACGAGCTCGACCGCGTGCTGGTGAAGCTCCTGAACCAGCGCGCGAAGTACGCGCTGGAGATTGGGCGGGCCAAGAGCGCCACGGGGCTTCCGGTCTATTCGCCCGAGCGGGAGCGCGAGGTCCTCGCGCACGTCGAAACCGAGAACCGGGGCCCGCTTTCCGTCGACGCGCTCCGGCGTCTCTACGAACGCATCATCGACGAGTCCCGCCGTCTCGAGCGGGAAGCCCAGGAGGGGAAATGCTGATCGTGATGAGCCCGGCCGCGACCGAGCAGGAGCTGGATGCGGTGGTCGCGCGTCTCGTCGAGAAGGGCTTCGACGTCCATCGTTCGACGGGCGCCGAGCGCACGGTCCTCGGCGCCGTCGGCCACGTGCAGAACAGCGATCCCCGGTTCTTCGAGGACATGGCCGGCGTCTCGGGAGTCGTGCGGATCACCGAGCCCTTCAAGCTCGCCGGCCGGACGTTCCAGCCGCGGGACTCCGTCGTCCCGGTGCGCGGCGTGCCGGTCGGCGGAGACGAG
>DASTIQ010000207.1 GCA_035717485.1 Thermoanaerobaculia bacterium
GGGCTGGACGGCGAGGCGAAGCGGGCGCAAGCCCTCATCGACGAGAAGCTCTCGTTCGACCGCGACTTCCCGGTCAAGAACTTCGAGATCACGATCCGCGTGCTCGGCGGATTGCTTTCCGGGTACGAGCTGACTCAGGACTCCCGATTGCTCGCGCTCGCGCACGATCTCGGCCGCCGGCTCCTGCCCGTGTTCGACTCTCCGACCGGCATGCCTTACGTGAACGTCAACCTGAAGACCGGCAAACCGAGCGGCGCGCATTCCAATCCCGCCGAGATCGGGACGCTGATCCTCGAGTTCGGGACCCTCTCGAAGCTGACCGGCGATCCCGCGTACTTCGATCGGGCGAAACGCGCCGTCCTCGCGCTCGACGCGCGCCGTTCGGCGGCCGGGCTGTTCGGCGACGAGATCGACGTGGAGACGGGGGAGTGGCGTTCGCCGTCGAGCCACATCGGCGGCGGCATCGATTCCTCTTACGAATACATGCTCAAGTCGCGCGTCCTCTTCGGCGATGCCGACTTCGCCGGGATGTGGCGGGAGAGCCGCCGCGCGATCGAGGCGCATCTGGCCGACGAGCGGTTCGGCGGCCTCTGGTACGGCGTGTCCGACATGAGGACGGGCGCGCGGACGGCGACGGAGTTCGGCGCGCTCCAGGCGTTCTTTCCCGCGGTGCTCGCGCTCGACGGCGACCTCGAGCGGGCACGCCGCCTCGAAGACTCGTGCTTCCGGATGTGGACGAGGTACGGCGTCGAGCCGGATGGGGTCGACTATCGGACGATGAAAGCGACCGCCCCGGCCTATCCGCTGAGGCCGGAGATCGTCGAGTCCGCCTACTACCTCTACCGGTTCACGAAGGACCCGCGATATCTCGAGATGGGGCGGACGATCTTCGAAGACCTGAAGAGATACTGCCGCGTCGAGAACGGCTTCACGGTGCTCAACGACGTCCGGACGAAGGAGAAGGGCGACCTGATGCCGAGCTATTTCCTCTCCGAGACGCTGAAGTACCTGTACCTGCTGTTCTCTCCGGAGGACGTCGCCGGTTTCGACCGGGTCGTGTTCAACACGGAGGCCCATCCCTTCCGAAGATTTCCCTGACGTCGTTTTGACGACAGGGCGGGTCCGTTGCATGATTCGGCGTCGCTTTCACCCGAGAAAGGAGATTCCATGAGAATCGGGCTTCGATTCCTCGTTCCAGCGCTTGCGCTCCTGGTCGCCTCGGCATCCTCCGGGCAGCCTCTCCGTGCGGGAATTCTGTCGAACGGCGACACAACCGCCGTGAGCGGACAGGTGACGGTGGTCGATCTCTCGTATCCCGTGACGGAGGACGGGGTCCTGACGACCGCGACGGTCATGTGGCAGGCCGGAAACGGAGCTCCCTGTTCCCAGGCAATGAAAATCAAGGTCTTTCGGTTTCTCGGGGACAACTCGGTCGACTTCATCGACGAGAGGGGGCCGTTCGACGTGACCCCCGGGATCGTCACGGTCACGCTCGATCCGCCGATCCCGGTCGAGAAGGGCGACCTGATCGCCGCATCCCAGCTGGCTGCCCCTCCCTGCGGCGCAGTCCAGCTGGCTTCGGAAACCGCCGGCTACCATATGGTGAGTATCTCGGGAGATGTGAGCGAGGAGTTTTCGATCGGCGATACCCAGGCCAGCCTTTTCGAGGAAGTCCCGATGATCGAGGCGAGCGGCCAGGCCGAGGTCTACGCCGGAACCGTCCCTGCCGCGGGCTCCGCGCACTCGCCGTCCGGTACGGCCTTCCGCACCGCCATTCAGCTCTTCAACCCGGGAACCGCGGCAATTCGCGGCCGCCTCGTGTTTCATCCGATGGGAGTGTCGGGTTCCGCGACCGACCCGTCGATCTCCTACGATCTGGCGCCCGGGGCGACGGCGCACTTCGACGACCTCGTCTCGGCGGCGGGGACGACCGGCCTCGGGAGCCTCGACGTCCTCACACAGTCGAGTCCGCCTCCCCTGGTCGTCTCGAGGCTGTTCAATGACAACGGGTCCGGAGGGACCAACGGATTTTCCGAGCCTTTCATCCGTCCGGGCGACCCGACCATCCTGCGATCGGAAAATTCGCAGTTCGAGCTCGGAGATTTCGTGGCGCCAACGGACACCGCCGAATTTCGCGTCAATTTCGGGATTCGCGCGTTTCGCGATGGCGTCACGCTGTCGGTGTTCGTGACGGGACCGAGCGGCCAGCAGGTGTCGTTCGTGACGCGTCACTATGGGCCCAATGTCTTCGAGCAGCTCAGCGCGAAGGCCTTCACCGGGATCGACCTTCCCGCGGGGGCTTCGGTCACGGTTCAGGTCACCGAGGGGAGCGCCGTCGTCTACATGGTGACGGTGGACAACAAGACCGACGATACGGCGATGCAGATCGGCGACCGCCGGCGACCGTAGGGCACGCCGGGGGCGAGAACGTCCGGCCGCCGCCCGGAAGCGGCGGCCGGCTGTCTTTTCTTCGGATCCTTCGGCAAAATGAGGTTTCGATGACCTCTCCCCGAGTCGACGTGGACCTCGGCGCCCGAACCGATCCCGGCCGCGTCCGGACGAACAACGAGGACCATTTCCTCGCGGCGCGATTCCAGCGCACGATGACGACGCTCCTGACGAACCTCCCCGAGGGGATCGTTCCCGCCGCGCACGCGGACACCGCGTACGGCTATCTGGTCGCGGACGGTATGGGGGGGCGGGCCGGAGGGGAAGTGGCCAGCCGCACCGCGATCGGCGCGCTGGTCAACCTCGCCCTGCAGACGCCCGACTGGATCATGAGCTTCGACGAGTCGCGCATCGCGGAGGTGCTCGAGCGGATGAAGCAGCGATTCGAGCGCCTCTCGACCGTTCTCGCCGACCGAGCGCTGGCCGATCCGGAGCTCGCCGGGATGGGAACGACGATGACGCTCGTCCTGAGCCTCGGGCCGGACGCGATCGTCACGCACATCGGTGATTCGCGGGCGTACCTGCAGCGCGGCGAAACGCTCCACCGCCTCACGCACGACCAGACGATGGCTCAGTCGCTCGCCGATGCCGGCGCGATCACGCCCGAAGAGCTGAAGCGGCACCCGCTGAGGCACGTGCTGACCGGCGTGATCTCGACGCGGGGCCGCAAGTCGCCGATCGAGTTCCAGCACGTGCATCTCGAGGACGGCGATCAGGTCCTTCTCTGCAGCGACGGATTGACCGACATGGTGCCCGACACCGTGATCGCCGAAACTCTCCGTGGTCCCGGAGATTCCGACGCGCTCTGCCGGGCGCTCGTCGAGCGGGCGCTCGAGGCCGGGGGGAAGGACAACGTGACGGTGGTGATCGCCCGCTACCGGGTGGTTTGAACAGGGCCGGCGCAGCGAATGCATCGAGCCGGACGGGCGGTCTGCATCCCGTCGGGCTCGCGCCTCGCCGCGGTGCTGAACTCGTCCTCCGGCGGGGGCGGCGATTCCGAACGGCGGATCCGGTCTGCCCGGGCTGCCGTCTAACCGAGCTTCGACCCGTTCGGAACCGGCCGTTCCGGAACCGCCAGAACGACCGCGCCGTCTTCCCGGTAGAACCCGGTGATCAGGCACTCCGAGACGAAGGGACCGATCCGCTTCGGCGGGAAGTTCAGGACGCCGACGACCTGCCGCCCGACGAGGTCCTCCTTCGAGTAGAGATCCGTGAGCCGGGCGCTCGATCTCCGCGTTCCGATCTCGGCTCCGAAATCGACGGTGAGCTTCCAGGCGGGCTTCTTCGCCTCGGGAAAGTCCTCGACGGCGACGACGGTCCCGACGCGAAGCTCGACGTTCTCGAAGTCGGCCCAACTGATCGTTTTCACAGTCCCACGCGCCTCACCAGATCCTGATACCGCGGGTCCCCCCGCAGCGGATCGAACATCGGCGCCACCTTGAAGTCGACGACGTGCTGGGTGTGCTCGCGATAGACCTGCTCGAGCTCGCCGATCGCCCGATCCCGATCGCCGAGACCGGTATAGATCCAGGCGAAGTGATACGGCGGAACGTAGGCGGTCCGCGACAGCGCCTTGAGCCGTGACAGCGCGCGGAGAGCTTCGGGCCGCAGTCCCGCGCGTCCGTAGACGTACCCGAGCCCGGCGAGGTAGTCGCTTCCCCGATCGGAGGCCTTCTCCATCTCGGCGATCGCCTCGGCGTAGTTCCCTTCGTCGGAGAGCGCGAGCGCGAGATCGAAGTGCGCTAGCGAGAAGCGGGGCTCCATCGAGAGCGTCGAGCGGTAGGCGGCGATCGCCTCGGGATCGCGGCGGGCGAGGTAATACACCCAGCCGAGGTCCGCGTTGATCGACGGAGAGAGAGGATCGAGCTCGCGCGCCCGCTGCGCCTCGCGGATGGCCTCGTCGAATTCGCCGATCAGCGCCAGGTGAAGGGCGTGCCAGTGACGCGCCGTCGCATAGCCGGGATTGAGTTCGATCGCCCGCTCGAGCTCCCGGCGTGCCCCTTTCCAGTCCCATCCGAACGACCGGACGTTTCCCATCCCGAGGTGCGCCTCGGCGAGCCCGGGGTCGAGCGCGACCGCGCGGGTGGCGGCCTCCGTGAGCTTCGGCACGGCCTCCGAAGCCGGCATCGGGACGTACCAGACTGCCAGGGAATAGCAGTCCGCGAGACCCGCCCAGGCCAGCGCGTACCCCGGATCGTCCGCGACGGCCTTCTGGAAGAGGGCGATCGCCTTTCGGAGCCCGTCGGGAGTTCGCTGGTTCCACCAATAGCGCCCCTCGACGTAGTCCTCGAACGCCGCCGGACTTTCCGTGTAGTGTTTCCGGATCGAACGCCGCTCGAGATCCGTCAGGCGGACCGTGAGCGCGTCCGCGATCTTCTCGGAAAGAGCGTCCTGCAGGGGAAAGAGAGCGTCTCCGGCCGGGATCTCGTCCTGGAACGCCCAGAGCGCCGCTCCGTCGGAGACCTCGAGGAGCCGCGCGGAGACGCGCACCCTTCCGTCCGCCCGCTGGATGCTCCCCTCGAGCACCGTGTCGACGCGCTGTTCCCGTCCGGCCTCGAGCGAGCTCAGCGACGAGCCGGCGTACTTCGTGACGGCGCTCGTGGGGCGTACGAGGAGCGGCCGGAGGCCGGAAAGCTTCGTGATGATGGCGTCGGCCATCCCGAGGCCGAGGAACCGATCCTCGTCGTGTCCGTCGAGCGGCGAGAAGGGGAGGACCGCGATCGAGCGGCGGTTCGGGCCGCGAACGCCGGTCGACGGGTCCGTCGTCGGCGACCGGCGCTGCGCCAGCGCCGCCACGTAGGCAACGGCGGTCACCGCGATCACCGCGGCCGCGGCGAGCGACTTTCCGCCCGGGAGAGAACGCCGGTTCGCGGGGGCGCTGGCGGCGGGCGTCGCCGGAAGAGCGGGCGGGAGGAGGTCCGGCGACGGCACGTCCGCCGGCGGCATCGGCTGCTTCTCTTCGGGCTCTGCGGACTCTTCCATGACTTCCGCGATGAAGCGGTAGCCGCGGCCGGGAACCGTGACGATGAACCGGTGCTGGTCCGGCTTTTCTTCGAGCGCCTTCCGGAGCACCGAGATGTTGACGGTGAGGTTTCCTTCTTCGACGTGCGCGGAACCCCAGACCTCGCGCATGAGCTCTTCTTTCGAGAGGAGCCGGCCGGAGTTCTTGACGAGAGCGAGGAGCGTGTCGAAGACGCGCGAGGTGAGCGGTACCGGCTCTCCGTCGCGCAGGAGGAGCCTCCGCTCTTCGTCAATGCGGTAGCCGGCGAACTCGAATCGTCGTCGCCCTTCGCTCATGGGGAATCAGGAAGATTTTAGAAGATTTAAGAGCCTGCTTAAGGACTTTGAGAAACGGCTCCCACTAGGATCCGCATCGTCCAAGCCAAGCGAATTCGGTCGCCCGGCCGTTGAGGCCGCGGCAACGCTCTTTTCGATCAGGGACTTGCGTCGATGATCGCGGCCGGAGCGTTTTCGCGCCGCGGTTGGAGGTACGGAAATGGCTCGTGGGGTGCTCGTGGTCGTCGCTCTCGGGATTTTCCTTGCCGCCCAGCAGGCGGCGGCGACCGGGCAGCGAGAGATGAGCTGACCCCGTGATCCCGATGCGACTATTCCCAGCGGCGGTTCTCGCTCTGGCTCTGCCTTCGGCAGTCATGGCGGCCGATTCCCTTTGGTCGGTCGGCGGACCCGAAGCAGGGAACGTCACGGCCCTGGTTTCCGCTCCCCCTTCCGCCGTCGTTTATGCCGCGACGCTCGACGGCGGCGTCTGGAAGAGCAGCGATGCGGGAGCGCACTGGTCGCACGCGTCCAAGGGCCTTCCGACGGCTGTCGGAAGCTTCATCGGGATCGACTCCGTCGCGGTCGATCCGGTCAATCCCGCGATCGCGTACGCGGGATACTTTGCGAAGGGTTTTTACCGGACGACCGACGGAGGCGCGAGCTGGCAGGCCGCCGGCACGGGCGTTTCGGGTTCCGTGGAAGCGATCGCCGTCGATCCGACGGCGCCCGCGATCGTGCTCGCCGGGGGCTCGAACGGCGTGTATCGATCGAGCGACCACGGCGCGACGTTCTTGCCGACGAGCGGAATGGACGGGGTGCGCGTGACCGCGCTGGCGATCGACGCGAACGAACCACTCTCGGTCCTTGCGGGCACGGATTTCGCGGGCCTCTATCTCTCCTTCAACGGGGGACTCGGCTGGGTCAAGAACACGGGGACGAATCTCGACTCGGAGCAGGTCCGATCGGTGTTCTTCGACGCGGTGGACGACTCGACCGTTTTCCTTCTGGGGATTCACACGATTTACAGGGGGACCAGGCAGGAGAAGCCCGCGGCCTCGGCGCGCGCGGGAGCGATCGCCTCTCCGCGTTCCGCCGTTCGTCCGGACGCCGCCGCGGTGGCGTTCCTCCTCGTTTTTCAGCCCTGGTTCTTTTACGAGGATTACGGCTCGACCGCGTGCGAGATGACGAACTTCTCCTCCGAGAACAAGAGCTCCTTCGCCGTCGCTTCCGTACCGGTCTACGTCGCCACGGAAGGGAGCGGGATCTACGTTTCGACCAACACCGGATCGAGCTTCTCCCAGTCGAACGCGGGTCTCCCGTCGCTCACGATCGAGGCGCTCGCCGACGGGACGAGCGCGATCACGTCCGGCAGCGGGGATCTGGGCATCGCGCGATCGACCGACGGCTCGCACTGGTCCGCGTCGAACGCCGGGTTCATCGCCGCCGAGGTCCAGGCGCTCGCCGTGTCGCGGAGCTCACCCTCGACCGTCTTTGCGGGCACGGCGGGCGCTCTCTACAAGAGCGTCGACGCGGGGGTGAGCTGGACGCTCCTCGGCGGGACGGTGAACGTGGGAGGGATCGCCGCGGTCGCGGTCGACCCCGAAAACGCCGCGGTCGTCTACGCCGCGGCGGGAGACGGAGGCGTCTTCAAGTCGACGAGCGGCGGGGCAAGCTGGTCTCCGATCGGCCTCGACTCGACGTTTGTCTTTTCGCTGGCGATCGACCTGTCGTCCGGTTCGACGATCTATGCCGGCGCCTCCGACGGCGTGTACAAGACGTCGGACGGCGGCGCGCACTGGACGCTCGTCAGCCCCGGCGGTTCGATTCCGGACGTCCGCGCGCTCGCGATCGACCCGGTTGCGCCTTCGACCGTGTATGCGGGAACGGAGGGCTCCGGAGTCTTCCGGTCGACCGACGGAGGGGCGCACTGGGCGAACATCTCATCCTCGCAGCCCTTCGTGAACTCGGGGACGGTCTCGGGGCTCGCCGTCGACCCTTCGTCCCACGCCACGCTGTACGCCGCGACCGCGAACGGCGCCTGGAAGACTGCCAACGGCGGCGCGGCCTGGACGGAGATCAACGACGGGCTCGAGATCGATTTCGAGCGGCCTACCCTGAGCGCGATCACGATCGTCGCAGGAACGCCGCCGACGATCTACGTGGGGTCGACCGGAGCGTTCGGGAAATCGGAGGGGACGGGGGTCTACAGGTCGACGAACGGGGGGACGAGCTGGACGACCGTGAACGTCGGTCTCTCGAACACGGGCGTCCAGACGCTCGCCGTCTCGTCGGGAGCGAGCCCGATCCTCTATGCCGGCACGCTCGGCGGCGGCGTCTTTCGGTCGCCGCCCGCGGCCGCTCCGCCGCCTCCGGGCACACGGCGGATCATCCCGGTCCACCCGGCGCCGCCGAAGAAAGTGAAAGAAACGCAGCCTTGAGCTCGATCGTCCCGAAGACGGCCGCTCTCCTTCTCGCGATCGCCGCGGCGGCGGCCGCTTCGGCGGACCCTCTGTGGTCGCGCGGGGGGCCGGCGGGCGGCGACATCACGTTCCTCGCTGCAGATCCGCAGCATGCGACGACGATCTATGCCGGCACGCTCGAAGGGGGGATCTGGAAGACGACCGACGCCGCGGCGCACTGGAAACCGGCCTATGCGGGGCTCCCGATCCGGTCGGGGAATTTCACTTCGATCAACGCGATCGCGGTCGATCCGGCCGTTTCCTCGCGGGTCTATGCGGTGACGAACGTCGGTCTGTACAAGACCGACGACGGCGGGACCTCGTGGACCGAGAGCGGCGCGAGTGCCCTCGAGGGGAAGTTCCTGAACGCGATCGCGATCGCCCCTTCTTCTTCGACGACGGTCGTCGTCGGGACCTCGGGCGGCGTCTACGTCAGCACGGATGCGGGCGTGAACTGGAAGGCTTCGAACACCGGGCTCGTCGACGGCCAGGGGCAGACGCCTCGGGTCCTGTCGATCGCGATTCATCCGGTCGCCAGTTCGTCGATGATCGTCGGGACGAACGGCGCCGGAGCCTTTCTGTCGACCAATGGCGGCCAGTCCTGGAAGAAGATCGGAGGGACGGCGCTCGACGGAATCGACGTCACGGGCGTCAAGGCCGATCCGGCGAATGCCGGGAACGTCTATGCCTTCTCGCCGGAAAGGGGAGTCTTTCAACTGGTGCCCCCGTCCAACGGCGCCGGTACGGCGATCGCGCGAAACGACGCGGCGCAGGATTGGGAAGTGCTCGAGGCCATACTCTATCTTTGGGAATTCCTCGTCGAGACGCTCTTCTGCGGCGGCTCTCCGTGCGATCTCTGGTGGGAAATCCTCTTCTGGGCGCAGTTCTCCCAGCCCTCTTCGTTCGTTTCCTCCGTTCCATTCGTTTCGGGGAGCCTGACGGAGATCCTGGTGACGACCTCCGGCCGGGGAATTTTTCATTCGCTGGACGGGGGCAAGACATTTTCGCCGATCAACTCCGGACTTCCCTCGCTGGCGATTTCGGCGATCACCGGCGATTCGGGGTCCACGCGATACGCGGGTTCCGGTCTGGCCGGCGTGGCGAAGACGATCGACGATGGAGGCCACTGGTCCGTCTCGAACACAGGTCTCTTCGCTTCGGAGGTGTACGCCGTCGCGGCGGCGAAGTCTTCGCCGTCGATCGTGTACGCGGCGACGGGATCGAGCGTCTTCAAGTCCTCCGACGCGGGAGTGTCGTGGCAGAACCTGACGTCGATCGGCGTGGACCAGCAGGTCTGGCCCGCTCTGGCGGTCGACCCGACCAACCCGTCGATCGTGTACGCCGCGACCGACGAGAAAGGCGTAGTCAAGTCGACCAACGGAGGGTCGAGCTGGACGGTCTCGAACGCGGGGATCCCGACGACGGGAATCGGCGCCCTGGCAATCGACCCGGCGTCGGCGCAGACGGTCTACGCGGGCACGGACGAGGGGTTGTACAAGACTGTCGACGGCGCCGCCCATTGGACGCTGGCTGACACGGATCTTTCGAACGTGCATGCGCTCGCGATCGACCCGGCCAACGTCCAGACGTTGTTCGCGGGCCCCTTTCAGGGGATTTTCCGTTCGACCGACGCCGGCGCGCACTGGACGAACGTCTCGGGATCGAACGGATTCCTGCAGACCGCCCAGGTGCAGGCGATCGCGATCGATCCGGCGGCGCACTCGCACGTGTATCTGGCGACGTCACGCGGGGTGTGGAAGAGCGTGGACGGCGGCTCGAGCTGGACGGAGATCGACGGGGACATTCCGTCGACCTTCGGGCAGACGAACGCTCCAGCGATCGCGATCGAGCCGGGATCGAAGATCGACGTGGCTTCGGTCGGCATCCAGGTCGGCCCCGGCAACGGCGTGTACCGGTCGAACGACGGCGGAACGACGTGGACAGCCCTCGACGCGGGCCTCGACGACGGGAACGTCGCCGCGCTTGCCGTTTCTTCCGGATCGAGCCCCATCCTGTACGCCGGAACGATCGGCGGGGGCGTCTTCCGGTCGCCGGCGGCCGCTCCGCCTCCGCCTCCGGGCAAACGGAAGATCATCCCGGTGCATCCGGCGCCGCCGAAGAAGGTGAGGGAGACGTCGTCATGAGGCTCATGATTTCGATGGTCGCCGCCTTTGCCGCCGTCGTATCGAGCTCCGTCGCTCCCGCCGCGGCGAGTTCTCTCTGGTCCGTCGGCGGGCCGGAGGGAGGAAGCATTTCGGTGCTGACCGCAGACCCGCAGCATCCGACGACGATCTATGCCGCCACCGGCAACGGCGGGATCTGGAAGACGACCGACGGCGCGGCGCACTGGAAGCCGGCGTTTGCCGGCCTGCCGACGTTCGGCGGGCATTTCCTGACGATCAACGCGGTCGCTGTGGATCCGACGGTTTCATCGAGGGTCTATGCGGCCACGAACAGGGGTCTGTACAAGAGCGACGATGGCGGGGCGTCGTGGACCGAGACGGGCGAGAGCGTCCTCCAGGGCTTTCTGAATGCGATCGCGATCGCGCCCAGCTCCTCCTCCACGGTGGTGGTCGGAAGCTCGAACGGCGTCTACGTGAGCACGGACGCGGGAGTGAACTGGAAGGCTTCCAACTCCGGCCTCGTCGACTCGCAGAGCCAGACTCCGGCAGTCGAGTCGATCGCGATCAATCCGAGTCTGAGCTCGTCGATCATCGCCGGGACGAGCGGTGCCGGGACGTTTCTGTCGACCAACGGTGGTCAGTCCTGGTCGAAGTTCGGAGGAACCGCGCTCGACGGCGTCGATGTCACGGGCATCCTGGTGGCCCCGGGGGACATCGCCAGCGTCTATGTCCTGTCTCCGGAAATCGGGATCCTTCATCTTGCACCGCCGTCGAATGCCGCCGGTGCCTCGATCGCCCCGAACGACGCCGAGCAGGACTGGAAAAACCTGGTGGACGACAATTGGGTCGAATTCATCGAGGACGTCGTGTGCGGCGGCTCTCCGTGCTTTGACGTCTTCGCCCTGCTGCTTTTTTCCCAACCCAAGCCCCTTTCGGCCATTTCGCCTGCCCCTTTCGCATCGCAGGGCGCGACCGAGATCCTGGTGGGGACATCCGGGCGCGGGATCTACCACTCGCTCGATGGAGGCGCGACGGTCTCGCCGATCAACTCGGGTCTTCCTTCGAGCGCGATCTCCTCGATCGTGGGCGACCCGGCGTCTTTGACGCGGTACGCGGGCTCGGGGGTCGCGGGCGTGGCGAAGACGACCGACGATGCGCACTGGACGTCGGCGAACACGGGACTTTTCGCCTCCGAGGTCTACGCCGTGGCGGCATCGAAGTCGTCGCCGTCGATCGTCTACGCGGCGACGGGATCGAGCATCTTCAAATCGGTCGACTCCGGCGTCTCGTGGAGCAGTTTGACGTCGATCGGCATCGATCAGCAGGTCTTTCCGGCGCTCGCCGTCGATCCCACCAATCCGTCGATCGTCTACACGGCAACCGACGAGAAAGGAGTGCTCAAGACGACCAATGGCGGATCGAGCTGGACGCCGTCGAACGCGGGGATCACGACGAGGGGGATCGACTGCTTCGCGTTCCTTCCTTCGTCATCTCAGACGATCTATGCCGGGACCGACAGCGGCATCTTCAAGACGACCGACGGGGGAGCGCACTGGGCGGCGTTCGGCGATACGTCGGCGATGTCGACGGTGCGCTCGCTCGCGATCGATCCGGCAAATCCCCAGACGATGTTCGCCGGGACCGACGACGGGATCTTCCGGTCGACCGACGGGGGCGGGCACTGGAGCGACGTCAGCGGGGGATCGAACTCCTTCCTGGAGACCCAGATCCACCAGATTGCGATCGATCCGGCGGCGCACACGCGCGTGTACCTGGCGACCGGGAACGGCGTGTGGAAGAGCACGGACGGGGGAGCCACCTGGACGGAGATCGATGGGTCGATCCCGTCGACCTTCGGACGGCCCGACTCTCCGGCGATCGTGATCGAGCCGGGGTCGAAGATCGACGTGGCGGCGGTCGGGACTCAGATTGGCCCGGGCAACGGCGTGTACCGCTCGACCGACGGCGGGACGACTTGGACGGCGCTCGATTCGGGACTGACGATCGGCGACGTCGACGCGCTCGCGGTTTCTTCAGGATCGACGCCGATCCTCTACGCCGGGACGATCGGCGGGGGCGTCTTCCGGTCGCCGGCGGCTGCTCCGCCTCCGCCTCCCGGCAAACGGAAGATCATCCCTTCGCATCCCCCGATTCCCCGGGAAGTGAGGGAGAGGCTCGGGGGCTGATTCGTTCGGGCCAGAAAAAAGCCCCCGCCGCTCGTGCGGTCGGGGGCAAGGGGCTCGAAGGTATTTTCAGCTACCGCTGGTCGTGATCGTGATCGCGGTCCCGATCGTCGCCGTGGCGGTGGTGTCCATGGTGCTCGTCCCGCCAGCGTCGATATTCGTCTCCCTCTTCGATGCGCTGATTGGACCAGTGACCCGGCTCGTAGCGGTAGGCGCCGTACTCGTGAACGTACCGCGGACGGATCCAGCGGACGTGATGTCCGGCGGGCCGATCCCAACGTCCGGGAACCCAGATCCACTGGTCGCCTTCCCAGTCCCAGAAGCCTCCGATCCAGACGTAGTCCCGCCCGGGTCGTTCCGGCCGAACCTCGTGGCGGAATCGGGGCGGGTGAGAGTGCGCGATGTGGATCTCGAGATGCGGCAGCGGGGGAACGGGTACCTGCGCCCGCGCCGGCAGCGCTGTCGCCGCCACGACGGCGAGCGGGAGAATCGAATTCCAGAGACGTCTCATCATTCAGCCTCCTGGGCGGTCCGGCAGCAACCCGTGTGCCACGACGAACGCTCGGAACCCGCGCACCCCCGCGTCGCTCGAGGCGTCCGCCTTCGCGAACGCTCCGCGCA
>DASTIQ010000208.1 GCA_035717485.1 Thermoanaerobaculia bacterium
CTCTGGGAGGGGCACCGGATCGAGGACGTCGCCACTCCGGAGGCGTTCGCGGAGGATCCGGAGCGGGTCTGGCGTTTCTACGAGGCGCGCCGGCGCCATGCCCGGGACGCCCGGCCGAATCCGGGACACGCGGCGCTCGCGGCGATGGAGGAGAAGTTTCCCGGGTTCCTCCTCGCCACCCAGAACGTCGATGGTCTCCACCGCCGCGCCGGCAGCCGCAACGTCGTCGAGCTCCACGGGTCGATCGAGCGCCGTTACTGCGTCCGGTGCCGCCGGATGGCGGAGGACCTCGAGCCTCTCGAGATCCTTCCGCCGCCGTGCGCGGGATGCGGCGGGATCATGAGACCCGACATCGTGTGGTTCGGAGAGCCGCTGCCGGTCGAGGCCTGGGCGGACGCTCAGGACGCCGCGCGCGCCGCCGACGTCTACCTCGTCGTCGGCACTTCCGCGGAGGTCTATCCGGCGGCGGGGCTCGCGCTGATCGCCGCGGACGCGGGCGCCGAGGTCTTCGAGATCAATCCGGCGGAGACGGCGCTCTCTCCCGTCTTCGCGGGCGCGATCCGCGAGCCTTCCGGCGTCGCTCTGCCTCGGATCCTTTCCGCTCTCGAAGAGTAGAATCGCGCCGGAGGGGAAACGTGCCGCTTCGCGAGTTCGCCTGCGACGAATGCCGCCATCGATTCGAGGAGCTGGTCTCGGAGGGCGAGAGGACCGCGTGCCCCGCCTGCGGCAGCGCGCATCTGACCCGCCGCTTCTCCGCTTTCGCCGTCGCGAGCTCCGGTGCCCGCCCGAAGCCGGAGACCCGGGGCGGCTGCGGGTCGTGCGGAGACCCCCGGGGACCCGGAGCTTGCCGGCTGGACTGATCCGGATCCGTCCGATGACGCGCGGGCGCGTCTTCGCGGCCCGGGCGATCGCGATCGCCGCCGACTTCCTCCAGATCGCCGTTTTCCCCGCGTTCTCCGAGGGGGGCGTCTCTCCCCTCGACGCCGGGCTCGACGTCGCCGTCGCGGGACTCATGACCTGGCTCGTCGGCTGGCACTGGGCGTTCCTCCCCTCCTTCGCGGCGGAGCTCGTGCCGCTCGTGGATCTCGTGCCGACGTGGACCGCCGCCGTCCTGATCGCGACGCGGCCGTCGAGGCGCACCCCGCGGGGTCAAGAGTCCGTCGGTCGCGAGTCGAGAGCCAGGGAGGGACGGCCGGACCACGGTTCCTGACACGTCGCCCGCGACGGGACGAATCTCGGCGGCGCGGCGAGGCGCCCGACCCGCGACTATTTCTTCAAGAGCTTGAACGCGTGATTCCACCCGCCGCCGCGGAGGGCATAGAGCACCCAGAGGAGGCACATCGGCTCGAGGAGCCGCGCGCCTTCGATGTCCCCGATGTCGATCGAGCTCCAGCCGAAGTCGTCGAGGATCGCGGCGACGGTGCTCTTCGCCGAGCCGTCGTTGCCGCAATAGAACATGTCGGGCGGACCGCCGGGGAACTCCGGACGCACCATGTGAGCGTGGCCGACGATGTTGAAGGCCTTCACGACGCGGGCGTCGGGCAGCCAGCGCTGCACCTGCTCGCCGCCCGAATCGGTGTGGCCGAGAGCCAGGGCGGGCGGTTTGCCGGGCGCGGAGACGAGCGGGTTCGTCGCGTCGATCACGACCTTTCCGGCGAGTGTGGTGGGCGTGGCCAGGCGCAGCGCGTTTTCGGTTCCGGACCACGACGTGGCGAGAACACCGAGCTCGCCCCAGGACGCGGCCTCGGAAAACGTCCCGCCTCGGACGGTGGCTCCGGCGGCGCGAGCGGCTGCTTGCGCCCTCCCGGCTTCTCTCGAGCCCATCATCACATCGTCGCCGCGCCCCGCGAATCCCTTCGCGAGCGACCGGCCGACGTCTCCGGTTCCCAGAATCGCGACTCTCATCGATCGAGTCTACTTCGGCGGGCCGGGTCGGCGCCCCGGCTAGACTCTCGCCAGGGCGGCCATGGCCGGCGCCAGATCCTGCCGCGCCTTCCAGAACCCTTCCCACGGATCCGGCTTCCGAAGCCGCGCGGCGAAATTGCCGATCGTGAATCGCGCCGGGAGGAGATCCGGCCGGACTTCCTTCCAGGACAGGGGAGTCGACACCGGCGCGTGCGGCTTGCGGCGCGCGCAGAAGGGCGAGGCGACCGTCTGCGCCCAGGCGTTCCGGTAGGGATCGAGATAGACGCGTCCCCCGCGCCGCGCGATCGAGGATTCGACCGTGAAGAGATCGGGATACGCGGCCGCGAGCTTCGCCCCGAGCGACTCCGCGAACGCCTTGACTTCGTCGCAGTCCGGCCCGACGCGGATCGGCACGAACACGTGGAGGCCCTTCCCGCCGGAGGTCTTCACGAACGACGTCAGGCGCAGCGCGTCGAGCGCCTGTTTCAGGCGCAGCGCGCCGGCGACGGCGTCGGCGAGCTTTCCCGAGTCCGGGTCGAGATCGAACGAAACCCAGTCGGGCTTGCGGGGCTCGTCCTTCCGCGCGGACCAGAGATGGACCGCGATGCAACCGAGGTTCGCGAGCGCGAGCTGCGTCTCCCGCCGGCCGCCGACCACGTAGTGGCGCTCGCCGTTCCGGTGCCGGACGAGCTTCGTGGGCGTGCCGGGCGGCATCGCCGCCGGCTTTTCCTTCTGGTGGAAACACTTTCCGCGGAGTCCGTGCGGACAGCGCTTGAGGGAGATCAGCCGGTCCTTCATCCAGGGTCGGAGCGCCGGGAAAACGGAATCGTAGAACCGGACGAGGTCGAGCTTCGTCCAGCCCTCCTCCGGCCAGAGGACGCGTTCCGGGTTCGTGACCGGGACGCCCCCTACCGCCGGTCGCTGTTCCACACGGATCGCCGTCCGCGGGTCTTCCGTTTCAGCGGCGCCTTCGTCTTCAGCAGCTTGCGGATCTCCGCCGGCGGGTCGCCGGTCGCCGCTTTTTCGATGTCGCCACCCTCGTCGCGGGCGATCTCGGTCAGGATCCGCTTCGAGACGACGGAGCGCGGCTCCGTTTCGGCGATGTCCTCCGTCGTGGCGTACGCGTCCCGGTGCTTGATCAGGAGCCACGAGGCGCGCGATTCCCCGCCGCGCGGCTTCAGCCGGACGAGGACCCAGGATCCCTTCAGCTTCTTCCCGCGGAGGGTGAACTTGAGATCCCCCTTCTTCAGGGCGGCGCCGGGGTCGTCCTGCTCCGGCTCCCAGGTGCCGTTGTCCCAGATCATCACGGTGCCGCCGCCGTATTGCCCCTCCGGGATCACCCCTTCGAACGCGTTGTACTCGATGGGGTGATCTTCGGTCGGCATGGCCATCCGCTTGACGGAGGGGTCGAGCGAGGGCCCCTTCGGAACGGCCCACGAGAGCATCACGCCCTTCCACTCGAGGCGAAAGTCGTAGTGGAGGTGCGAGGCGCGGTGTTTCTGCACGACGAAGGCGAGCGCCTTCCGGGGCTTCGTCTTCTTCGGACGCCCGGCGGGCTCGGGCGTGATGCGGAAATCGCGTTTCCGCTTGTATTCTTTGAGTCCCACGGAAATGGCCTCCTGCAAGGTCAGTGCCCCGGCCGCGCGCTTCCGGCCCGAAACTCTCCGACGATTCGCCCGTTTATACTGCCGAATGAATGAGAGAGGAGACCCCATGTCCGATTCCCCACGCCTTTCGATCGTGCGCACGGCCCTGATTTCGGCGCTGGCATTTCCCGCTTTTCTGCTCCCGGCGGGAAGAGCGGGGGCGATCACCCCCGCCGACATGGATCCGGCCGCGAGCCCCTGTCGCGACTTCTACACGTATGCCGACGGGGGCTGGCTGAAGAACAATCCGATCCCGCCCTCGTTCTCCCGCTGGGGGACCTTCACGGTTCTCGCGGACCACAACCGCGAGGTGCTGAAGTCGATCCTGGAAGAGGCGGCGGCCGGGAAGGCGCCGGAAGGTTCCGACGAGCGGAAGATCGGCGACTTCTACGCGGCGTGCATGGACGAGACGCGGGTCGAGTCCGAAGGGGCGAAGCCGATCGCTCCCGAGCTCGGGCGGATCGAGAAGATCGCCGACCGCCGGGGCCTCGAGGCGGAGATCGCGCGCCTCCACGAGCAGGGCGTCAACGTCCTCTTCGCCTTCGGATCGCAGCAGGATCGGAAGAACAGCGAGGAAGTGATCGCCGGCGCGTTCCAGGGGGGACTCGGCCTGCCCGACCGCGATTACTACGTCAAGGACGACGAGAAGACGAAGACGATCCGGGAACAGTACGTCGCCCACGTCGGGAAGATGCTGTCTCTCCTGGGCGACGATCCGGCGAAGGCGGCCGAGGAGGCGAAGACGGTCCTCGCGATCGAGACCCGCCTCGCGAAGGCGTCGATGACCCGGGTCGAGCGACGCGACCCGGATGCGACCTATCACCGGATGACCGTCGCGCAGCTCGACGAAATCACTCCCGGATTCGAGTGGAAGGCTTACCTGCGCGACGTCGACGCGCCCCCGTCGGCCGTCAACGTCGGGCAGCCCGAGTTCTTCAAGGCGCTGAACCGGGATCTCGACGAAGTTCCCCTCGCGGATTGGAAGACCTATCTCCGCTGGCATCTCGTCGCGAACGCCGCGCCGACCCTCTCGTCGAAGTTCGTCCAGGAGGACTTCGATTTCAACGGTCACGTGCTGAACGGCACGACGGAGATCCTCCCGCGGTGGAAGCGCTGCGTCGCGGCGACCGACGGCGAGCTCGGCTTCGCGCTCGGCAGGAAGTACGTCGAGAAGACCTTCCCGCCCGAGTCCAAGGCGCGGGCCGACGAGCTGGTGAGGAACCTCATCGCGGCGCTGCGCGACGACCTCGCGACGCTGCCCTGGATGGGAGACGCCACGCGCAAGGCGGCGATCGAGAAGCTGGCCGCGTTCACGCCGAAGATCGGCTACCCCGACGAATGGCGCGACTACTCGGCCTATCGAGTCGGCCGGGAGAGCTACGCCGCCAACGTGTCGGCGGGGGACGCGTTCGAGTTCCACCGTCAGTTGAACAAGATCGGCAAGCCCGTCGACCGCAAGGAATGGGGGATGACCCCCCCGACCGTGAACGCGTACTACAACCCGGCGAAGAACGAGATCGTCTTTCCGGCCGGTATCCTTCAGCCGCCTTTCTTCGACGGCAAGGCGGACGACGCCGTGAACTACGGGGCGATCGGCGCGGTGATCGGACACGAGATGACGCACGGGTTCGACGACCAGGGGCGGAAGTTCGACGCGCACGGCAATCTGCGGGACTGGTGGTCGGCCGAGGATGCGAAGAACTACGGAGAGCGCGCCGCCTGCGTCGAAAAGCAGTTCGACGGCTACGTCGTCCAGGAGGGGATCCACGAAAACGGGAAGCTCGTGCTCGGGGAGAGCATCGCCGATCTGGGAGGATTGAAGATCGCCTGGCGCGCGTACCAGAAGAGCCTCGAAGGGAAGCCCGCGCCGGCGCCCATCGACGGTCTCTCGGCCGACCAGCGCTTCTTTCTCTCGTATGCGCGCGTCTGGGCGGAGAACGACCGTCCGGAGTCCGAACGCATCCAGGTGGTGACGAATCCCCACCCGCTCGACCGCTTCCGCGCGATTGCGGCGCCATCGAACATGCCGGAATTCGAGAAGGCGTTCGGGTGCAAGAGCGGGGAGCCGATGGTCAGAGCCGATCGCTGCGCGATCTGGTGACGGTCGCCGTCTCGAGTTTCGGGTCACCGCTCGCGAGCAGCCCGGCGGGTTCTCCGACCCGGCGGCGACCCTCGTCGAGCGCGACCCGAGACTCGCGACGCGGGACTTGATTACGGCACAGCGATTGCTGGAAATCGGGGCGTGAGAAGAGGGTTTGCCGTTCCGGTGCTGATCGTCGCGATGGCCGGCTGCCATTCGACGACCGATCCCGGAAGCGGCCAGGCTCCGGCGGCGGCGCCGCCCACGGCGCAGCCGAGCGCGCCCGCGCCGAACCCGCCCCCGGTCAAGCCCGGAACGGCGACTCCGCCGGTCCCGCCGCCGCCGCCCCCGCCTTTCGCGCGATGAGCCGCCCTCAGACCCGTTCCACCCCGCGGCCCGCGTAATCGGTCAGCAGCCAGACCAGGAACAGCGCGACTCCCGCCGTGACGAAGAATCGCCGGGCGGGAGATCCCGGGGCGAATCCGAAGATCCAGGACGAGGCGGCGAGGAACACCGAGACGACGAGCTCGAGGACGCCGTGCGCGACGAACGCGATTCCTCCTCCGGTCCTGCCGGGAAATCGCGTCGCAAGCGTCACGAGGAGGTGGACGACCGCGAGAATCCAGCAGATCGCGGCGGGAAGGCCGCCGAGCCCGATCGCGAAGGGAGCCAGGGCGAAGACCACGACCGCGACGAAGTCGATGAGCCGGTGAGGCCCGGGGGCGATCAATTTCATGCGCTTCCTCCCGCGGCGATCTTCGTCCGCCGGGTCGCCCGAAGCAAGGGCTCCGTTCCCCGACCTGGCACCCATGTTGCTTTTTCGGAAGGTCGAGGAGGGTGGATGTCACGACGCGAGGAGCTCATGCAACGTTGCGACGCCGCGATGAACGCCGCCGCGGAAAGGGCGGAAACCATCACCGAGTGGAGCGACGAGACGCGCGTGGCGGTCTCGATGACGATCCGCCTTCTGGGCAAGCAGTTCTCGGAGACCCTCGAAATCGCTCTCGCTCTGGCGCACGAAGACGTCGATCCGGTGAGCCCGGAGCAACTGGCGGAGGTCGACCGCGACTGGAACCTCTTCATTCGCTAGCGCGGACCCGTCGGCCCTGCCGGCTTACCGATCGCTCCGTACACCGCCTCGCCGAACGCGTCTGGCCCTGATTCGTGCCGCGAGACCATCGCCCGGATCGCAATTCTGTCGTCGATTCTCGAATTGGCAGGGTGTTGACACGGCATCGAAGCGCGGCGAGACGCGAGCCCGACGGGATGCGGGGCCGCTCGAGGCGTCCCGAGTCGTACCGAGAGCGTACGGCGAGGGCGGCGCGAGCGGGCACGCGCCCGTCCGGCTCGATGTATCGCCGCGCCTGCTTTTCTAGCCGAACGCCTGGTGTACGACCTTCGGCAGATCCCGCCGCCTCAGCTTCTCCACGAACAGCCCCGCCGTCAGGAACGTGGCTCGTCCGTCGGCGCCGCGCTGCTCGCACCGCACGACGTAGAAATCCACGTGCTCGACGCCCGCCGGACCGCTGAGCTCGAGAGAGCACCGCTGACCCGCTTCGAGCGGCTCCTCGGTTTCGAGCGCGATACCCATTCGAGAAAGATTCACGACGGTGACCGGTCCCTCCACGCCCTCGACGCGCGCGGTGAAGCCTTCACCCGCAATCCGCCGGGCGGAACGGCGGCCCGATAGGACCATGGATCCCTCCGTCAACCCTGTGTGAGCGCCGGATCTTGGCACGATCCGGACGATCCGGCAAGGGCGGAGCCGAGGCGTATGATTTCCGGACGGAGGTGAGCATGAAACGGATGCGGCGAATGGTCGTCGTCGGGCTGGTCGCCGGAGCGGCCGCGGCGGCGCACGGAGCCTCCGTGCGGTACGGCACCGAAGCGGAGGCGCGGGCGCTCCTCGACAAGGCCGTGGCGCTCTACCGGAAGGAGGGGGCGGCCGCGATCGAGGCGATCGGCAAGCCCGCGGGCCCCTTCGTGCAGCGGGATCTGTACGTCGTCGTGATCGGGCCCGACAAGAAGATCGCGGCGGATGCCGCGGAACCGGAGCTCGTCGGCTCCGAGATCGCCACCCTGCGCGACCCGCTCGGAAAGCCGTGGGCGCTCCTGCTCCAGAAGCAGGCGACCGAAGACGGGGTCGTGGTCGATTACGAGGCGAAGAATCCCCAGACGGGCAAAGTCGAGGACAAGTCGGCGGTCGGCGTGCGCGTCGGAGACTGGGTGTTCTCCTGCGGTTATTACCTCCCGCCGCCGAAACCGGCCGAGAAAGCCGCCTCGGAGGCGCCCAAGCCGGGCCAGGAGAACTGGGCGGGGAAGTGGACCACGACGGACGCCGACGGCTCGCCCTACACGATCACGCTCGATCCGTCCGGCACCGCGCAGAGCGGCCGCGGCGAGGGGCAGCAGGGGTTCTGGATCCCGGACGCGGCGGGGGCCCGGATCGACTGGACCGACGGGTGGACCGATTACCTGGTGCCGTCGTCGGGCGCATTCGAGCGCCTGGCGTTCGCGCCGGGCGCTCCGCGCGACGAGAAGCCGGAGAGCACGACTCCCGTCACGCGGGAGAAGTGAGCCGGAGCGATCCGGGAACGAGCGCGCGGCGCATCTGCGCGGGATAGTTCGTGAAGATCCCGGAAGCCCCCGCGGCGATCAGCCGGCGCGCCCGCGCCGCGTCGTCGACCGTGTAAGCGAGGACGGGACGGCCGCTCCCCGCGACCGCGCGGAGCAGGCGAGGCGTCACGGCCGCGAACTGGCAATGGATGCTCGACGCCTCGAGCGCCTCCGCCGCGCGGAGGACTCCCGGCACGCGGTGCCGCGCCATCGGCGCGACGGGCGCCTCGGGAATCGCGTTCTTCACCTCCGCGAGAAGCTTCCAGTTGAAGCTCGAATAGATCGCGTATCCGCGTCCGGCGAGGGCCCGCGCGAGGACTCGCGCGTATCGCCCCCGGCCTGCCCTCCGGCACTTGAGGTCGAGCGTCAGCGGAAAACGCGGCGGGATCGCCTCCAGCACCTCCTCGAGAGTGGGAATCCGGGCGCGTTTTCGTCCCCGGTGAAAATGGTAGGAGACGTCGAGGTGGCGAAGGATGTTGAGCGAGGTGTCTTCGACCGAGACCGTGTGCCCGGCGACGCGCCGAAGGTTCAGGTCGTGGACGGCGACGAGATGCCCGTCCGACGTGAGGCGAAGGTCGAGCTCGATCATGTCGGCCCCCTGCTCGACGGCGAGCCGGAAGCTCTCGATCGTGTTCTCCGGGCTCTCGCCGCACGCGCCGCGGTGCCCGATCACCCAGGGCCGCGGGGGGAGGCCCATCGCGTCGAGCTCGGGTCGGAGCGGAGAAGCCGAAGCCGGTCTCATCCCCTGACGATAACGCGGGAGAGACGGGACCGGATTCCCGAGCGGTTCGAGCGATTTGCGCCTGCTCCCCGGCCTTCGGGTCAGGCGGAGACGCGGGCGACGAGTCCGATCATCCTTCCGGCGCCGGGCCCGTCGCGGCGGAACGAGGCGAGCTCGGCGCCGCCGCAATGGGTGCAGAATGGGAGGACCTCGATCCGGCCGGGAAGGATGCCCTCCTCTTCGAGCTGGGCCCGGTTGGCGCTCTTGAGATCCAGGCGGAACTTCCCGCCGCACTCGCGGCGGACGAAGGCGCCGGCGAACGTCGCCGCGACTTCTCCGCCGACCTCGTAGCAGCACGCGCCGATCGCCGGCCCGAGCACGGCGCGAAACGCGGAGGGCGCCTCGCCGCATTCGCGGGCGAGTGCGCGAACCCCTTCCGCGGCGGCGCGGACGGCGGTTCCGCGCCACCCCGCGTGGATCGCGGCGACTCCCGCCGAGGCCTGGAGCAGGATCGGAACGCAGTCGGCCGTCTGGACGACGAGAGCGACGTCGGATCGAGTCGTGACGAGGACGTCGCCTTCTCCGACGAGCCGGGTCTCCCCGGCGGGGATCGGCTCCCGGACCGCGAGCACGCCCTTCCCGTGGACCTGGGTCGCCCGCGCGATCGGGAGGGCGGGCCGGCCGAGCGCCGCCGCCAGGCGCCGCGCGAGATGGGCCGTCGCCGACGGCGTCTCCGGGGGCGCTTCCCCGCGCCGGGAGAAGGCCGCGATCGTCTCGCCTCGCCGGTCGCTCCAGAGATCCACGGCGCCAGAATACCGCGGTTCCGGCGATGCCCCGGCCGGAGCGGGACCGGGACGACCTGTTACAATCTGGCGGTGTCCGTCTCCGAAAAAGTGAGGGTCGTTCCGGTCATCGGGCTCGAAGTGCACGCTCAGCTCGCGACCGTGTCGAAGATGTTCTGCCCCTGCGCGACGACCTTCGCCGCCGAGCCCAATTCCGCGACGTGTCCCGTCTGCCTGGGGTTCCCGGGGACGCTTCCGGTCGTCAATCGCGAGGCGGTCACGCTGGCGATCCGATTCGGCCTCGCCGTCGGCGGGACGATCGACCGGCGTTCGGGGTTCGCGCGCAAGAACTACTTCTACCCGGACCTCCCCAAGGGGTACCAGATCACCCAGTTCGACCGACCGGTCGTCACCGGCGGGGCGATCGAGATCGAGACGGAGAGCGGAATCCGCGACATCCGGCTCGTCCGCGCTCACCTCGAGGAGGACGCCGGGAAGTCCCTGCACGAGAACCCGTTTCCCGACGTGCCGGACACCGTCACGCTCGTCGAATGGAATCGCGCCGGCGTCCCGCTCCTCGAGATCGTGTCGGAGCCGGATCTGCGCTCCGCGGCCGAGGCGATGGCGTATCTCACCGAGCTGCGCCGGCTGCTGCGCACGCTCTCGATCTCCGAGGCGAACATGGAGGAGGGGAACCTCCGCTGCGACGCGAACGTCTCGGTCCGGGATTCCGAGTCGGATCCGCTGGGAACGCGCGTCGAGATCAAGAACATGAATTCGATCCGCAACGTGGGACGCGCGATCGAGCACGAGATCGAGCGGCAGGCGGATCGGCGCGCCGCGGGGGGGAGGATCGTCCAGGAAACCCGGCTCTTCGACGCGGCGAGCGGCGAGACCCGGGTGATGCGGAGCAAGGAAGAGGCGCACGATTACCGGTATTTCCCCGAGCCGGATCTCGGCGCGCTCGTGATCCCGGAGGCGTGGATCGCGGAGGTCCGCTCGACGCTTCGCGAGACCCCGAGGGAGAAGCGACGGCGCTTCCGGACCATCTACGCGCTCTCCGCGGCGGACGCCGAGCTCCTCTCCTCGTCGCGGTCCCTGGCCGAGTACTTCGAGACCGTGGCCGCCTCGGTCGCGCCCCGGCTGGCCGCCTCGTGGGTGACCGGCGAGGTGCTTCGCTGGATGAAGGATCAGAAGCTGTCGCTCGAGGAAACGGAGCGATTCTCGGTGCCGCCTTCGGCGCTCGCCGAGCTCCTCGAGTTCGTCGCCTCGGGAGAGCTCTCCGTCTCGGCGGCGAAGGTCGTCTTCGAGGAGATGGCGCGCTCGGGCCGGCGCGCCCCGGATGTCGTGCGCGAGAAGGGGCTGACGCGGGTCTCGGACGAATCGTCCCTCTCGGCCGCGATCGAGGCGGTGCTCCGCGACAATCCCGCCCAGGTCGCGCAGTATCGCGCCGGAAAGACGGCGACGTTCGGATGGTTCGTCGGTCAGGCGATGAAGGCGACGGGCGGCCGCGCCGATCCGGAGACGCTCCGGCGGCTGCTCAAGGAACGGCTCTAGTGTCCCGTCGCGGAAATAACTTCAGCGTCGCGCCTGCGGCTTGCGGACGAGGGCCAGACGCATCGCGGGAGCCGATGCCGGAAGCATCGGGCCCGCGACGCAACGCCGCCATCGTTCGCAATGTGCTGGCGCCCTTCGGGTTCGGGCGGCGCGGGGCGATCTGCGGCGCCGCCGCGACTCGACGATGGCACCGCATCGCCTTCACCGCGGCGACGGGCCGCTCACCCCGCGGCGCTCCGAACGACACGAAAGCTGTTTCCGGGACGGGACACTGGGCATGATCCAGGTGTTCCATCTCTCGAAGGAGTACGGCCGGTACCGGCACGCGCTGACCGATGTCTCCTTCACGATCCACAAGGGGGAGTTCGTGTTCCTGACCGGACCGTCCGGCGCGGGCAAGACGACTCTCCTGCGCCTCCTCTTCCGCGACGAGCTCCCGACGGAGGGTCAGATCATCGTCAACGGGCGGAACATCGGCGTGCTGCCGACCTCGAAGCTGCCGTATTTCCGCCGCACCGTCGGGATCGTCTTCCAGGACTTCAAGCTGATCGGCCGCAAGACGGTCTTCGAGAACCTCGCGTTCGTGCAGAACATCCTCGGGACTCCTCCGGCCGAGCAGAAGCGGCGCGCCTACCAGGTCCTCAAGCAGGTCGGGCTGCACTATCGGATGAACGCCTATCCCTCGGAGCTCTCGGGCGGCGAGCAGCAGCGGGTCGCGATCGCCCGGGCCCTCGTGAACGAGCCGCGGCTCCTTCTCGCCGACGAGCCGACGGGGAACCTCGATCCGGCCCTCTCGGAGGAGATCATGCATCTCTTCGCCGAGATCAATCTCCGCGGCACGGTCGTCGTGATCGCGACGCACGACGTGGAGCTGATCCGGCGCATGGGGAAGCGCGTCCTCACGCTCGACCACGGGCGGCTGCGGGAGGACCAGGCCCGGCCCCCCGTCGCCCTCGCCGCCCGCGAAGCGCCGTTCCTCCCGGCGTGATCCGCGTCGCCGTCCGCCACGCGTTCGCCGAGGCCTGGTCGATCGCCCGGAGCGGACCGGGCCTGACCGTCGTCGCGGTCGGCCTGATCTCGGTCGCGCTCTACATCCCCGGGATCGTCCTGCTCCTGACGCAGAACGTGGCGCGGCTCGCCTCCTCGGCGGAGGAACCGGCGTCGATCGTCGCGACGCTCCTTCCGTCGGCCGACGCGCGCGCTCTCGCGAACGCGATCGCGGCCGCCCCAGAGGTCGCGCGCGTCCGGATCGTCGGACCGGCCGCCGCGCGACGCCGGTTCGAGACGACGTTCCCGGACCTCAAGGAGCCCCTCGGAAAGCTCGAGGGGATGGAATTCCCCGCGTCGCTCGAGGTGGTGCTGGCGCCCTCCGCCGCTTCCCGCGGGAGCGCGATCGCGAGCGAGATCGCCCGGCGCCCGGGAATCGAGCAGGTGCAGGAGGAGGCGCCGTTCGAGATCCGCTTCCGGGACTTCCTCTCGGTCGTGCGCCGCGCGGCGTTCGCGCTCGGCGCGCTCCTTTGCGGGGCGGCGGTGCTCTCGGTCGCGTCGGCCGTGCGGCTCGCCCTCGACCAGCACCGCGACGAGATCGACATCATGCGGTTGATGGGGGCGACGGAGACGAAGATCCGGACGCCGTTCTGGCTGCACGGAGCCCTCGCCGGCGGGGCCGGAGGCGTCGCGGCGCTCCTTCTCCTCGGGGCGACCTACCTCGCCGCCGGACGAAGCCTGGCGGCGTCGCCGCATCCGCTGCTGTCGGTCTTCTGGGTCAGGTTCTTTTCGCCGAAGATGGCGGCGCTGTTTCCCCTCGTGGGAGCGGCGGCGGGGTTTGTGGGCGCGGCCCTCTCCGTGGGAAAGGCGCGACTTTAGGCGGCGCGGCGATACATCGAGCGAATACGGGCGCGTGCCGCCCGCGAGGCCCTGCGACCTACCCTCGGTAGGCCTCGCGACCTCGCGGGCAACCCGCATCCCGTCTCGCTCGCGTCTCACCGACCGGAACGGGTCGTTTCCAAACGGCATGGCTGCGACGATCGCGAACCGCAACGATATCGGCTGAGGTGACCGTGAGGCGCGGTCAGGCGTGCTGGAAGACGCGCGCGGGCGCCCGGGCCGGCGGGGAAGGCGTACCGGGGCGTACGTTGACCCCGCCGGCCGGGCGCCCGCGTCCCGTATAACAGTACGTATGGACGCGCCCGCCGTTAGACGGAATCGGAAGGAACCGGTTCGTCGGGTTCGCCCAGCAGCCGCGCCACGGGCTGCCAGTCCTCGACGTTCTCGCACACGACCTTCAGCGCCGAGGTCAGCGGCACCGCGAGAATCGCGCCGGCGACGCCCCACAGCATCCCCCAGAAGAGGAACGCGATCAGGACGGTCAGCGGAAAGAGCCGGACTTTCCCGCCGACGATGAACGGCGTCAGGATGTTTCCTTCGACGAACTGCAGGACGAGGTAGACGACGAGCACGGAGAGCGCCGCCCGGCCGCCGAGCTGGAAATAGGCCACGAGGACCGCGGGGATCGTCGAGATGATCACTCCCACGTACGGGACGAGGACGCAGAGGCCCGCGAGCGGACCGAGGATGTAGAAGTAGTTGACCCGAAGCGCCATCAGCGACAGCATCGTCGCCGCCGCCATGATCAGGACGACGAAAGACTCGCCGAGCGCGTAGGCGGTCAGCGAGCGGGAGATCGCCCCGACGACGTCGAGCCGCTCGAAGCGCCGGTCGCGGCGGAGGAGTCCCGAAAGCGCGCGGCCGAACTTCTCGCGGTCCTTCAGCATCAGGAACGAAAGGAGCGGAACGGCGGCCGCCGAGAGGAGCGTCGAGAGCGTCGAACCGACCCGCGCCAGCAGCGCCCGGGTCGTCTCGAGCGACGACTCGGTGATCTTGACCTCCCGGACTCCGCGGGTCTCCTCCGGCAGGATGCTTCCGGTGCGCTCCTGTACGTTCCGGACGAAATCCGCGAGGCGGCTCGTCACGTCGCGGATCTTGCTCTGGTAGAGAGGGAGGTCGAGGTAGAACTGCTGGAGCTGCGCGGAAACGTTCACGATCAGGAGCGCCACGCCGCCGATCAGGATCGCGAGCACGAGCAGGATGGCGGGAATGCGCGGCATCCGCGCCCGTTCGAGGAGCGAGACGAAGGGGCGCAGCGCGAGCGAGAGGAAGAGGGAGAAGAAGATCGTCACGAAGAACGCCTGCCCGTAGGACAGGAGCGCGATCGCCGCGGCGAGCGCGAGGAGGCGCATGCCCCCCCGTCCGAGGGCGGGCGTCCGCGAAGCCGGGGGCTCGCCGCCGTTCACCGAAAAAAAACCCCCTCGGCCGGAGGGGGTTGAAGAGAGCGGGAGAAACGAACGGTCATGAGCCGGACACGAGGGTGACGACGATCACGGCGCGCCGATTCTTCGCGCGCCCTTCCGCGGTGCCGTTGTCGGCGACGGGATCGGCCGACCCCCGGCCCGCGGTCTTGATCCGCGCGCCGTCGATTCCGTGGCGTTCGACGAGGTAGGCCTTCGCCGCCTCCGCCCGCTCGGACGAGATCTTCATGTTGGCGGCTTCCGACCCGCCGTTGTCGGAATAGCCGGTGATGACCGCGGTGGAGTTGAGGTCGTTCTTCATCCGCAGGGCCACGCCGTCGAGGATCGCCTTGGCGATGTTCGTGAGGCGCGCTCCCCCCTTGTCGAAGCCGATCGTGTCGGTCGTCGTGCGGGTTTGGGGCGCCGGCGGGGCGGCGGGAGGCGCGCTCTCGACGGCGGGAGGCGGGGCCGCTTCGACCGCCTCCGCCGCGGCGGGTTCTTCGGTCGTCACGGCCGCGGGCGGCGGCAGCGGCTTCGGAGGCGCCGGCGGCGCGGGGAAGGGCGCATAGTGCACCCCCACGATTCCCCCCACCGGGTTCGGCGAGAAGCCGTGGCGCACGAGCTGATCGACGTTCGCGTTGAGCGCGGCGGTGACTCCCCAGCCGCTGTGGCCGAAGAACACGCGCACGCCGCTCGCGAAGTACGACCAGTCGGGAGACTTGATGTCCGGCGAGCCCTCGCTGATCGAGGCGTTGTCGTAGATGCTGCGGTCGAGCTCCGAGATCCAGTGGACGGGCCCGAAGGGGACGTCGGTGCCGACCGCGAATCGCAGCCGGTTCGGGACGCGGATGTCGGGGTCCGTCGACCGGCGACCGGAGAGGAGATAAGAGACGTTGCCCGTCACGATGCCGATCGAGCCGGACGCCCCGAACTCCCAGTCCGTGCGGCGGGTCTCCACGAAATCCTGGTCGTTGGCGACCGGGACGTGCGCCGCGGTGTAGAGGGCGATGCGCCCGCGCGAGCCGGCCTCCCACATCGACACCTTGAGGCCGACGCGGAGCTTCGCGGGATCGGTCAGCTTGAAGGAATCGAAGTACTCCTGGCCGTTGACGACGCCGGTCGTCCAGCCACCGCGGCTTTCGTCGCGCTCCTCGCCGGCGGAGGCGAAGATCTCGGCGTGATTGGCGATGCCGTACGCGAGGCTGCCGCGGAAGGTCGTGTTCGTGTGGCCGCGCTGGCGGTCTTCGGCCGGAAAGTTCGGATCCTCGCCGGCGGTCAACTTCAGGTTCTGCACGTAGAGACCGAAGGAGAACGCCCTCGCCGGCAGCACGTCGCCGGTCGGGATCGTGAAGAGGCCGGTATCGCCGCCGAAATCGGGGGCGAGGGGACCGGTGTACGGCGAGGGTGAATAGACGCCGACGCCGAGCTGGCCGGCGTAGACCTGAGCCCGAACCCTCGTCGGAATCGCCAGGAGCAGGAAAGCCAGGACGAGCGGCGCCCGGCGCGCAACCTTCATAGAAACTCCTTTCTCCCCAGTCTCCGCTACCATGCTTGGATCCGCCGGCCGATGCCGGAAATTGGCTTCAGTATAAAGCCAAATGTCGGCTTTTGAAAGACTTTTTGCGGCGGTGGGGGAGGGTTCGCGGGCGGGCGGGACGGTCACGCCTTCGGCTGCATCACGAGCGACATCTTCTCCTGGAAGGCGCGCATCGGCGCCGTTCCCCGGAGCGCGGAGATCGTCTGCTCGGTCTGGCGGATGAATTCCCGGACCGATTCGATGCCGCGCCCGCGGTCGATCTCGGCGAGGGCCTGGCGGTAGGGGCGATCGATTCCCGGCAGATTCTGCTCGCCCATCGTGGCTTCCGCTTCCTGCTTCACGCGCGTGCAGAGGATCATCAGGATCTTCTTCTCGTCGCCGAGCGCCGCCGGAGACGTGACCGGGACCGCAGCCGGAGACGACGGCCGCGCCGGCTCCTTCGCCTTGAGCTCGACGAGGTCGGCCGCCACGAGGCCGTAGAGCGTCTTCGCGACGTCGAAGGGAGAGGTCTTGTTGGCGCGGGCGATCTCTTCGATCGTCCGGTGCCCGTCGATCTTGCCGGCGAGGTTCCACTCCTGGGGAGAGAGGGTGACGGGTTCCGGGCTTTCGCGCTCCATCAGCTGGGGAACCGCGTCGATCCCCGGAATCTTCTTCGACAGGACCTTCCACTCGTCGAGGCGCCGCGCCGCCTCCATGAGCAGGCTCGTATTCGACTTCGTGATCGTGTGCTCGTCGGATTCGTCGTTCGGCGTGAACTGGAACTCCCCGGAGGACCAGATGGCCAGAGCGTAGACAGCTTCCTCGCCGGCGACGTCTCCGAGGCGGCTGTGAACCATCTGGCCATTCTTGAGGTAGATGAAGCCGCGTTCCGGGCCGCGGGTGAGCGTGAAGACCCCCGTTTTTCCCGAAACGGACATCAATTGAACGATGTCCGGGACCGGGAGTTCTTTGAGCGAACCCTGAAATGACATGTTTGGTAACGGGATGCTAGCACGCGGCCGAACGACCGTCAAAACCCGGCCCTGCCGCATGATGGCAGTGGCAGATCGCGGTCGCGAGGGCGTCGGCGGCGTCGAGCGGGATCGCCGCCGGACCGAACGCGAGGAGCGATTTGACCATTTCGCGCACCTGCGGTTTTTCGGCTCTCCCGTAGCCGGTGATCGATTTCTTGATCGTCAGGGGCTCGTACTGGAAGGTCGGGAGACCGGCCCGGGCGGCGGCGAGGAGCACGACCCCGCGCGCGTGCGAGAGCGCCACGGCCGCCGGGACGCTCCGTCCCTGGAAAACCGTTTCGAGCGCGACGGCGTCGGGGCGCGATTCGGCCAGGAAACGTTCCGCCTGCGCGAAGAGGGCTTCGAGGCGCCGCGAGAGCGGCCCTTCCTTTTCGCGCCAGACGCCGAACTCGAGCGCGACGAGGACGCCGCGGGTGAAGTCGACGAGGCCGAAGCCGCACGCCCGGGAGCCCGGGTCGATGCCGAGGACCTTCATGAATTCAGGCGCGGCGAAACGCGGCGTGATGCGGCCGCGGCCGCCTCCCCCCGCGTCTCGCCGTGTTTCTGTCGTCGGCCGTTTCGCTCGCGCAGGATTCGCGCGCCGCGATTCTCCGTCTCGACGCAGCGGCCGACACCGCGCGCGGGCCTCTAGGCCGACTCGGGGAGCTCCGCCGCCGTCCAGACGTTCTGGACGTCGTCGTGCTCTTCGATCGCTTCCATCAGCTTCATCAGCTGCGCGCTCTTCGCGTCGTCGAGCTTGACGGGGGTCTGCGGAATCATCGAGACCTCGGCCGCCGCGACGGCGACCCCCTTCGCCTCGAGCGCCTGCTTCACTTCGGCGAGCGACTCGGGCGACGTGTAGATCTCGAAGTACTCGGGATCGTCGGTCGCGAGGTCGTCGGCGCCCGCCTCGAGCGCGAGCTCCATCAGGCGGTCCTCGGCGACCTTGTCGCGTTCGACGGCGATGTAGCCCTTCTTGTCGAACATGAAGCGGACGCAGCCGCTCTCGCCGAGGTTCCCGCCGTTCTTGGTGAACATGTGGCGAATCTCGGGAAGCGTGCGGTTCTTGTTGTCGGTGAGAGCCTCGATGAAGATCGCGGCGCCGCCGGGGCCGTATCCTTCGAAGACGACCTCCTCGTACTGGACGCCCGGCAGCTCGCCCGTGCCGCGCTGGATCGCGCGCTTGATGTTGTCGGCGGGCATGTTCGCCGCCTTCGCGTCGTCGACCGCCTTGCGAAGGCGCGCGTTGGTGTCCACGCTTCCTCCGCCCTCGCGCGCCGCGACCGTGAGCTCCTTGATGAGGCGCGTGAAGATGCGGCCGCGCTTGGCGTCCGCCGCGCCCTTCTTGTGCTTAATCGTGCTCCATTTGCTGTGCCCCGACATCGTTCGTCCTCTCTCGGAAAGCCCGCTATTCTACCGCCCCCTTCCGGGGGTGTAAAGCGTGCGGCGATTGACATTTGCCGCAGCGCATGGAGATAATGGGGAATCCAACCATGGCCAAGAAGCTTCTCCTGATCGAGAACGAGCCGCGTTACATCGACAAGGTCCGTCTGGCCGGGGGCACCGATTTCGACGTGACGGTCGCGCGGGAAGGGGACGAAGGGCTCGTCGCCTTCGAGCGCGACCGGCCCGATCTCGTCGTCGTGACGGCGGCCCTCCAGAAGATGCGCGTCAACGACGTCATCCGCGACCTTCGCCGCAAGGGCGGCCCGACGGCACCCCCGATCCTGCTGATGATGTCCGGCTACAAGGGATCGAACCCGAAGGCCGACGCGCAGAAGATCGGCGCGTTCGACATCCTCGAGAAGCCCTTCTCCGACGAGACGTTCCGGAGCATCGCATTCGAAGCGATCGACTCGACCGACCCGGGCGCCCGCACGATGCGCATCGACGCCTCGCAGCTCCAGGGCGGGTTGACCTCCTCAGACATCTTTTCCGAGGTGCTCGAGGACCTCCAGCCGGAGTCCGAGCCCGCTCCGCCGCGGCGACCCGCCGCGACGATCCCCGACATCGCGGTTCCGGCGCCCCCGCCCCCTCCCGCGCGCGCGTCCTCTTCCGACGCGAACGTCGACCGCCGGCTGGAGGAGACGCTGTCGGGCATGCTGGCGCCGAAGAAGCCGGCCGCGCCCGCGGCGGCCCGGCCCGCCGCTCCTCCGGACTCCACGCCCGCGGCGCTGCGCGCGGAGCCCCCCAGACCGGTTTCCGCTCCGGCCGCTCCGCCGAAACCGGCCGAGCCGGCGCCCCCGAAGCCCG
>DASTIQ010000209.1 GCA_035717485.1 Thermoanaerobaculia bacterium
GACGGTGACGGGTGGAAAGAGCGGCACCGCGAGCTCCAGTATTCACTGGACTTCGACCCCGAGTATCTCCTCTACGCCAACTACATTCCCCTCCATACCGTGCTCTTCGACGCCGGGCTCCTGCGGCGCGTCGGCGGTTTCGATCCGCAGCTCGACTACTCGGAGGACTGGGACCTGCTGATCCGGCTCTCGCTCGAGACGCCGTTTCGTCACGTCCGCGGCGCGACCGCGGAATATCGGGTCTTCGCGGGAGAAGCGGGCCACGTCGAGGCGGGAGCGCCGAAGTTCCTGGAAGCGCGGAATCGGATTCTCGACCGGTATCGCGAGCGCCGGAGCGACGCGATGGCCGCGCGCGTCCTCGACCGGCTCGCCCGGCGCCTGTGGGAGGTCTCGGCGCGGGAATTCCGCTCCGACGGAGAGCTCCGTTTCCACCGCGCGGACCACCGGCGGCTCACGTCGGAGCTCGACGAGACCTCGCGGGAGCGCCACGCCCTTCGCGGCGAGGTGGGCGCGCTGAAAGGGGACGTCGAAAGGCTGGTCGGGGAGATCCGCGCGGGCACGGAAGGATGGGAGCGCGATCGGGCGGCGCTGCGCGGAGAAATCGCCGCTCTGAACTCCCTGGTCGAGCGGATGCGGGCGACGAAGGCCTGGCGGCTTCACGAATGGGTACAGCGCCGGAAGGGAAACGGGTGACGCGCCGGATCGTCGTCCTCGCGCCTGAAGCGATCCGGCCCGGGATGGCCGGAATGGGAATCCGGGCTCTGGAGATCGCCGCCGCGCTCGCGCCCCGCTTCGACGTGCGGCTCCTCGCGCCCAACGGCGAGGGCCCTTCGGAGGCCGCGGCCCGGGGCGTGAGCGGGGTCGTCGCCCCTCCCGGCTCGCCGGCGTTCCATCGCGAGCTCCGCGCGTGCGACGCCGCGCTCGTCTCGGGGCACGCGGCCGGCGCCGTCTTCCTGTCGGCGCCGCACGTTCCGGTCGCGGTCGACTGGTACGACCCTTTTCTCGTCGAAAACTTCCACTACCGCGCGGTCCTCGGCGAGGAGGTGGAGGCCAACGACCGGCGCGCCTGGAATCTCGCGGTCGCGCGCGGCGACTTCTTCCTCTGCGCGTCCGCGGAGCAGCGCCTCTTCTATGCCGGAATGCTCGTCCTCGCCGGCCGAATCGACGCGGCGGGCGTCGGGACCGACCCGGATGCCCGGAAGCTCCTCGCGATCGTCCCGTTCGGGGCGGCTCCCGCCCCGCCCGCGGACCCGGGAGCGGCTCGGGCGGCCCTCCGCGCGAGTCCTCAGGATCCGGTGCTGTTCTTCGGGGGACTCTACGACTGGCACGATCTCGGCCCGATCGCGGCGATCTGGCCGTCGCTCGAGGAGGAGTTCCCGGGCGTTCGAATCGTCTTCTCGGAGAACCCGAACCGCGAAACCACCCCTCAGCGCGTTTACGCCGAAGCGGTGGCGCAGAGCGAGCGCCGCGGGTGGAAGGATCGGTCGTGGTTCTTCCTTCCATGGACGCCGTACTCCCGGCGGGGGGAGCTCTACGCCGCGTCGCGGGCCGCGGTGTGCGTCTGCCGTCCGGGACTCGAGACGGAGCTCTCGTTCCGGACGCGCCTTCTCGACGCGGCCGCGGCGGGACTCCCATCGGTTTCGGTGCACGGCGGGGCCCTCGCCGACCGCCTGGAGCGCGCGGGGGCGGGGATCGTCGCGGGTTCGGCGGAGGCGCTGCGCGAGGGGATCGCGCGCCTGCTCCGGGATTCCTCCTTCCGCGAGAAAGCGGCGGCGAGCGCGCGGAGGCTCGCGGCCGATTTCGCGTGGGAGCGCGTGGTCGCGCCGCTCGCGGCTTTCTTCGACGACCCATGGATCTCCGCCCGGCTTCCTTTTCCGGAGGCGAAGCCGCGCCCGTTTCGATTGCTCGGGTTGGGGCGGCGATGACGCCGCCGCGCGCAGCGTTGCTCGACGCGGCGCCGTGGGCGGCGACGCCCTCGGCGGGGAGCCTCGGGCGATGACGCCGCCGCGCGCCACGATCATCGTCGTTCACCATCGCGGGAAGGAGCGGCTCCTGCGGACGCTCGACGAGGTCTGCCGGCAGGCTTCCGCCGAACGCGCGGAGGTCGTCGTCGTCGACAACGCGAGCCGGGAGGGCGCCGACCGGGAGATCGCGCGACGTTTCCCGGCCGTTCGCGCGCTCCGGCAGGAAGAGAACACGGGGTTCGCAAGGGCATGCTCGACCGGGGCGGAAGCGTCGGCATCGGAGCTCCTGATCTTCTTCAACGATGACGCCGTTCCCGAGCCGGGCTGGCTCGCGGCGTTCCTGGAGGCCGCGTCCTCGCTCCCCGCCGACGTCCGCACGATCGCGGGCCGCCTGACCGACTCCTCGGGAAAGAGGACCGATTTCATCGACGGATTCCTCGTGTTCGACGGGCATGCATTCTCCGACCGGGCGGGGGGCCCTCTCCCGGACGATCTCGGAGGAGCGCCGGGCGACGAGCGGCTCTTCGCCTGCGGCGGAAACATGATGGTCCGTCGGGACGAATTCCTCTCGAGCGGCGGATTCGATCCCTGGTACTTCGCCTACCTCGAGGACGTCGACTTCGGATGGAGACAGTGGATTCTCGGCCGGCGGGTGGTCTACGAACCGCGCGCGGCGGCCCGGCACGAAGGGGGGGCGACCGGCGAAGCTCTCGGCGTCTTCCACCGCGGGTATCTCATCGAGAAGAACGCCTGGGCGACCGCGTACAAGAACTTCGACGACGAGCACCTGCGCGCGCTCTGGCCCGCGGCGGCGACCGCATTCCTGTCCCGCCTCGATTCGATGGTTCGGCGGGACGGCGGCTCCGCCGCGCTCGACGAAGACCCGTATCGCGTTTCGAGGCGCCGCCGGTGGTCGGAACGGATGGCTCGCGCTTTCGGCGTGTCGACCCGTTCCGCGGCGCTCCGGATCGGCGACCCTCTCGCGATCGCGCAGCTCCGCGCGCTCCGGGCGCTCTTTTCCGGCGCCGACGAGCTCGGACGCCGGCGGGCGGCCGTCCAGAGCGGGCGGGTTCGCTCCGATCGCGAGATTTTCGCGAAATTCCCGCTGCGGATCGTTCCGACCTATCCGGGCGACGAGATCTTCGCCTCCCCCTTCTTCGCGCCGTTCCTCGCGGGCGCGCCCGATCTGGTGCCGGCGACGCTCGACGAGATCCTTCCGGGGCGGCGATGACGCCCCGCGTGTCGGTCGTGATCCCGACGTACAACCGGCTCGAGATCCTGCCGAAGGTGCTGAGCGCCCTCGAGCACCAGGACGAACCGGAGGGAGGGTTCGAAATCGTCGTCGTCGACGACGGCTCTTCGGACGGCACGGCCGATTTCCTCCGCTCGCATCGCGCCCCCTATCCGTTCCGCGCGTTCTCGCAGAGGAACTCGGGCCCGGCGGGCGCGCGAAACCGGGGAGTCGCGGAGTCCGCCGGCGAGCTCGTCGCCTTCCTGGGCGACGACACGGTTCCGGAGCGGGAGTTCCTGCGGCGGCACGAGGAAGCGCACCGCGCCCGCCCCGGGAGGAAGATCGCCGTTCTCGGATACACCACCTGGCCGCGCGACCGGCGCGTCACGCCGTTCCTTCATCACATCAACGAGTACGGAATGCAGTTCGGGTACGAGCTGATCCGGGATCCCGAGAACGTCCCCTTCAACTTCTTCTACACGTCGAACATCTCCCTGCCGCGCGCGACATTCGAGCGTTTCGGTCTCTTCGACACGACGTTTCCGGATGCCGCGTGGGAGGACATCGAGTTCTCGTACCGGCTCTCCCGCCAGGGATACGTCATCGTCTACGAACCTCGAGCGATCGTCCGACATCACCACGAGATCACGTTCGCTTCGTTCCGCCGGCGGCAGGAACGTTCGGGACGTTCGGCCGCGATCTTCTACGACAAGCATCCGGAGCTCGCCGATTTTCTCGGCGTCGGCACCGCCCGGTCCGGTCCGGTCCGGACGTCGCGCTGGACGGCCCTGTGGGCGTCGCTTTCCGAGCGATGGGAGATCCCCGGGGGCCGGAGAGCGATCGATCGCGTGCTGACGGAGGATTACCTTCGGGGGCTGCGTTCCTCCCTTCCGGATGCCTCTCCCGGTGGACGCGCTGACCGGTCGGGAGGTCAATGATGTTCGATTTCCGCCGCCGCCAGTCTTTCAAGTCATGGTCCCGCAAGGACTTGCGGGTGGCTCCGGCCCGTTCGCGGTGGTCGTGGTCTTGCTATAGCAATGAGTGGAGGTTAGCCATGTCTCGATCGAGAATTTCACCAATTTTTGCGGCACTTGCGGGCGCCGCTGTTCTCTTCTGGGGTCAGAATCTCGAAGCCGCGTCTCGAGGAGGGTCGAGCCACTCGAGCTCCGGGTCGCACTCTTCGAGCTCCGGGCACGGAGGACACGGCGGGTCGCACGGCGGAGGCCATTCCGGCGGCGGTCACTACTACGGCGGGAGTGGTCACTACGGCGGCGGTCATTACGGCTACGGCGGCCATTATGGCTACGGCGGTCACTACTACGGGGGTCATCACCACGGTGGCTATTACCCGGGCTGGTTCCCGGGATTCGGATGGGGTTACTACGGAGACTGGGGATGGGGCCTGGGCTGGGGCTACGGCCCCTGGTACGGGTATGGCTACTACGGCTATCCGTATTACGGCTACGGCGACGGATACCGGTACGGGGGCTACGAGGAGGCTCGTTACGCGAGGGTCAAGACCGACGTCGAGCCGGAGGAGGCGAGTCTGTACCTCGACGGCAGGCTGATCGGCACCGCCGACGACTTCGATGGTTATCCGGACATGCTCTACCTCGGCGCAGGGCACTATCGGCTCGAATTCCGCCTGCCGGGATACGAGAACCTGACGACGGAGATCGACGCGTCGCCCGGCCGTTTCTTCCGCATCGATCAGCACATGAAGAAGATCCCGGGGGCCAAGCAGTACGGTACGTACGAGCCGTCCGTGCCGGAAGGCGGCATCGTTCGCTACTTCGAGAAGCGGCGCAGCGGCGAGGATTCGGGATCTCCGGATTCCTGGCGCGGCCGTCCGAGAGGCGATCGCCAGGAGCTCTACCGGGACGATCAACCGGCCGGTCCGGGCTCGGCGGATTCTGACGATGACCGC
>DASTIQ010000210.1 GCA_035717485.1 Thermoanaerobaculia bacterium
CGTCCGAATAGACCGTCCGGAACGGAAAGTCGACGCGGTCGAGAACGGGAGCGCGGCACGCCTTCCGTACCCTGAGGACGTACCGGACACCGAGGGCATCGAGGCGCCGGGCGAGCGCGCCGCCGTCGGGAAGGGAAAGCACCTCGTCGTAACGCGCGATTCCGGAGACGTCGCCGATCATCGTTCCCGAGTAGTACGCCCGGAGCTGTTCGCCGCCGCAGACGAAGACCGTCGCGTTCGGCGCCGCCCGGTCGAGGAATGCGACGGCGGCGTAACCCGGGACTCTTGCGGTCAGATAACGCGCTCTCGCCGATGCGTCCTCGGGAACGGGGCCCTGCCGGGCGATTCCGTACCCGGCGTAAGCGATCCCCGGCAGGAGCGCGAGCGCCGCCGCGGCCGGGGCGATGCGCCGCCGGAGAAGGCCGGCGGCGGCGACCGCGGCGCGCGCGGTCTCGACGCTCACGACCGGAAGGAGAATCGCCAGGTAGCGGGAATCGCGGGGCATCGTGAGCCAGACGATCCCCCAGGCGATGCACGCCCCCGCCGCGATACGCGCCCGGCGATCGCGGACCGCGAGCCAGGCGAGCAGGGGCGAGGCGGCGAGGAACCAGGGAGAAAAGGGCGGCTGGGCATTGAGCCGGCCGCGCGCGAAGAGGGTGTCCCACGGAACCCGGACGAGGTCCCGCAGACCGGCGGCGACCCCCGCATGGGAAAGCCCCACGGGATCCCAGGCCGAGTGTCCGAAGACGCCCGGAAGGAACGGGAAGACGGGATTGCCGGTCGCCCGGAAGATCCGGAGATACCACGGCCCGAGAACGGCGACGGAAACCGCCGCGCAGACCGCCGCCGCGCGAAGCCTCGTGCCGCGCGCCGACAACGCCGCCGCCGCGAGCCCGATTCCCGCGACCCACGGCAGGCCCAGGTACTTCACCGCGGCCGCCGTTCCCGCGAGCGCGCCGGCGAGCGCAATTCTCCCCGCCCCCGGAGATTCCCCCCGGTCGAGCGCGATCCAGGCGCCGAAGCAGAACAGGGCGAGCGGCGCTTCCACGTAACCGGTGGAGGCGAGATGGATCACGATCGGCGAGGAGAGGAAGATCGCCGCGCCGAGCCATCCGGCGGTCTCCCCGTCGCGGCGCGCGGATGCGAAGACGAGGAAGGTCGTCGCGATCGTGGCGAGGAGCGCCAGCAAGTGCGTCGCGACGTCGCCGCCGAAAAGATACAGCGGGACCTCGAGAGCCTCGGCCGCGTTGGGAAACACGGGCACGCGAAGGGAGGCGACGAACGGCATTCGCCCCGACGCGGCGAACGCGGCGACGGTGGGCAGGTGGTACAGCGTCTCGTCGAAGGCGGTCGGCGGATAGAGAGCCAGGACGAACGCCCCGGCGATCGCCGCGGCGACCGCTGTCGCCGCGAGGGGCCGCCGCGGCGGGCGCACCCGGAAATCCTTCCCGCGCACGACCGCCGCCACGACGCCGGCGGCGGCCGCGCCCAGGAGCTCCGCGAGCCGCAGCCTCCCCGCCGCGGCGAGGGCGAAAAAGAGGGTCGCGTAGAGCGCGAGCCCGGCAGCGATGCGCAGGCCGACGCGCTCGGCCGCCGACCGGAAGAGCGTCGCGGGCAGGACCGTCCCGGCACCGTAAGCGGCGAGAGCCGAGACGAGGAGGATCGCGAGCAGGCGGGCGATCATCGTTCCCGCTTCGCCGGCCGGCGCTACGCGGCCGAGTCGCGGCGCCCGGGCTCGGCGCCGCCGCGGACCCGCCGGCGGCCGAGCAGCCGTTCGAAGACCTCCTCGACGGCGGCCGCCGACCGGTCGGCCCGATACTCACCGGCTCGCGCGCGTCCCCGGGCTCCCATCGACCGGCGCGCCGGACCGTCGTCGAGGAGTCCGGCAATCGCGCGCGCGAGCGCGGCGGCGTCCGGCTCCGTCCGCACTCCTTCGATTCCGTGGCGAACGACCTCCTCGACGGCACTGTGCTCCGACCGGACGTAGACGACCGGGACGCCCGCCGCGAGCGCTTCCAGCGGAAAGATCCCGAATCCTTCCCGGGAGGACGGCTGCGCGGCGACGGCGGATTTTCCGATTTCGCGCCACAGCTCGGCGCGGTCCGGCGAGGGCGCGCGGAACTCGACCCGGGCGGTGATCCCGAGGCCGCACGCGCGCCGAAGCAGCGACTCGCGCTCCGGCCCCTCCCCGTACACGACGAGACGAGCGACCGGAATCGCCGCGACGGCGTCGAGCAGCAGGTCGACCCGCTTGTGCGCGAGCAGGCGCCCCGCGTAGATGACCCGTCCGGGCTCCTCCTCGACGCCGGCGACCGCCGCGGCGATGTCGTCGACGTCCGTGCCGCAGGAAACGACCGGAACGTCACGGCGAAGGCGGCGCGCGAGGCGACCCGCGGTGAGCGCGCTCGATGCGACGACGTCGCCGATCTGCGCCGACACCCGCTCGACCGCGCGGTAGAACGGCGCCCGGAACCCCGCGTAAGAGTTCCAGTAGCTTCCCCAGTACTCGTACCAGCTCACCAGCAACGGCTTTCCGGCGGACGCGCAGCGGGCCGCGAGCGGAAAGAGATGAACGAACGGGACGTTCGAGGTCTCGACGGCGTCGTAGTCGCCGAGCGGGATCCGCCAGGCCGCGCGTGCCAACCCGATCGCGGGACGCGCCGCCCGGGAGCCCGCCGCCGAATAGAGCGGGCGGTTGCCGCCGAGCGAGAGCACCCGAACGCCCGCCGCCGAGGGCCCGTCGCTTCGCCCGAATCCGGCGAGCGTGACCGCGTGGCCGCGCCGGCCGAGCGCCGCCGCGAGATCGGCGTTGCGCCGCTCGATTCCTCCGACGAATTCGGGATAGAGGCTGTCACTGAACAGCAGGATCCGCATCGGCGCGATGCCTTACTGTATCAGCGCTCCGCGATGTCGCCCCGAGGGTCGGGCGCGCGCGGTGATAGCCTCCCGCCGTGTTTCGCGCGGAAATCCGGAAGATCGGGATCGCGGCGGTCTGGCTCGCGGCCGCCGCCCGCGCGATGCCGGCCGGGCCGGGCGGGCCGCCTCCGGGAGGAGCGCGGGGAACGATCGACTACCGCGGCGCCCGACGGGTTCTCCGCTATGCCGCGGCCGTCCGCGGTCCCGACGCGGTCGACGAGAAGAAGAGGATCCGGCGTCTCGTGCTCTCCCCCGCCGATCTCGGTCCGGCGATCGCGCGCTGCGAGACGATGGCATGCGTGGACGCGGCGGTGACCGAGGGGCTGGAGGTCGATTTCGACGCCGGGCCCCGGCTGAACTACTGGATCGCGCTCGACGGGCAGAAGACGCAGTATTCCGGGACGACGGTTCCCGCCGCGTTCGTCGCGGCGGCCGACGACGCCCGACGCCTCGCCGGACGCCTTTCGATCGACGACACCCGGACGGGCGGCCCGGCGATCGAGGCCGAGTTCGACGCGCCCTTCGTCCGCGCGTTCGAGCGCGCGCGATAGCTCGCCGCGATGCACCGCGGAAGGCTCGAAGCGTTCAGCGACGGAGTGATCGCGATCCTCATCACGATCATGGTCCTGGAGCTGAAGGTCCCGCGCGGCGCCTCTTTCGCCGACCTAAGGCCGCTCCTTTCCGTCTTCCTCAGCTACGTTCTTTCGTTCGTCTTCCTCGGGATCTACTGGAGCAACCACCATCACATGCTCCAGATGGTCGATCGCGTCAACGGAAAGATCCTCTGGGCGAACCTGCATCTCCTCTTCTGGCTGTCGCTGGTTCCCTTCGTCACCGCGTGGATGGGAGAAAACGGCGCGGCGCCGTTGCCGACATCCCTCTACGGAGTCGTCCTCCTCCTCGCGGGAATCGCGTACACGGTTCTCCAGACGTCCATCATCCGGTCGCAGGGACCGGAATCGAGGCTCGCCGCCGCCGTGCAGGGCGACCTCAAGGGGAAGGCTTCGATCGTGCTGTACGCGGCCGCGATTCCCGCGGCGTTCGTCGACCGGCGGATCTCGATCGCGATCTACGTCGCCGTCGCCCTGATGTGGCTGGTGCCGGACCGGCGAATCGAATCCCGCTACTAGCGAGCGAGGCGGTTCGCCCCGCGGTGGCCTTTCCTCAGGCGTTCTCCTCTGTAAGGTAGTGATCCCCGCGGTGCGCCGCTGACGCCGCCCATCGCGCGATCCGTCCTCAGCGCCGCGGAGGGCGGCCGGGCATCCGGGGAGCGACGATCGGCTTCCCGTGCATTCCGCGGGGAAAACCGCCGCGCCCCGGATGAAAGGCGTGCCGGTGAAGGCCGCCTCGACCGGGCTCGGAAATGACGCCGCCGCCCCATCCGAGCCACGCG
This sequence comes from Thermoanaerobaculia bacterium, assembly GCA_035717485.1. Lineage (NCBI taxonomy): Bacteria > Pseudomonadati > Acidobacteriota > Thermoanaerobaculia > Thermoanaerobaculia bacterium. The sequence goes on from DASTIQ010000210.1 coordinate 4,310, forward strand.
GGAAGCGCGTTGCTCATCTCCCCTTCGCCGGGCCCGTAATCTTCCGGCGCGCGGTAAACGGGCTCCTCGCGGTTCGTCCCCTCGGCGCCGGTCGGTCCGACCTCGACGGCCGCGACACTCGCGAGATACGTGACGACGTTCCGGCCCGCTCCCGCCCGCCGAAGGGCCGAAAGCGTGTCGAAATCGACCAGGGCGGGAAGCTCCGCGCGATGCGCCTTGAGGTACCCCACGAGCGCGTCGTCCGTCGTTCCCGACTCCTTCATTCCGATGGCCTCGTCGAGAACCGCCGGAGAGGGTTCGTCCTCCGCGTCGATGAATTCCTCCGGTGGCTCGCTCCGGTCGACCGAAATCGCGTTTCCGCTGCCGCGGATCGTCACGCGGGCCGGGCCGGAGCGGTGCAGGGAGGAGATCGGCGTCGCCGAGCAGACGGCGGAGACGAGTGCCCCGATCGCCGAGGCGGCAATCAGAGGGAATCGCGGGGAGCCGGAGCGCTTCCGCATGTCGGATGGCCGCATCCCGTATACCACAGGCCCGCGGTTGCGAAATCCCATTTCACGAAATCCTTCACGGATGCCGCATTCGTTTTATGGCGGACGCTCCGCTGCCGGCTCTTCTTCTTTTTTCCGCTACAGTCTCGCGCATGACGTCGCGGCGATCTCGCGCGTGCCCTCGCGACGGTGGAGGGCGGGACTGATCCGATGGGATTTCCTCTGCTGAAGCTCGTCCTCCTCGTCATCGCCGTGTTCCTGCTGATCCTCCCTCTCCGCGTTTTCCGGCGGCCCGGGAAGAAGTAGCAGGCACCGTCGTTCTCGGGCCGTCCGCCTCCTCTTGACAATCGAGAGGAGAGGCTTATCCTTCCTCTCGCTCGTCGAGAGGAGGAGATCCGTGACCGACCTCGTCCAGGGCACGCTCGACATGCTGATCCTGAAGACGCTCGCGCTCGAGCCGCTCCACGGTTTCGGGATTTCCGTCCGCATCGAGCAGATCAGCCGGGGGGTATTCCATCTGAATCCCGGCTCCCTCTTTCCCGCATTTCGCCGCCTCGAGCGGGCCGGCTGGATCGAGGGGGACTGGCGGGCGACCGAGAACAACCGTCAGGCGAAGTACTACCGCCTGACGGCGTCGGGGCGGAGGAAGCTCGAGGAAGACCGGCGCGAATGGGCGCGCCAGGTCGCGGCCATCGGCCGGATTCTCGAAGCGTAGCGTCATGAGGCGATTCTTCGCGGGAGTCCGGGATCTCTTCCGGAGACGCGGGCGGGAGGAGGACTTCGACCGCGAGCTCGAGAGCTTCCTCCAGATTTCCGCGGAGAGGAAAGAGCGCGACGGAATGACGCCGGAGGCGGCGCTCCGCGCCGCCCGGCTGGAGCTCGGCGGAAGCCGAGACGCCGTCAAGGAGGGATGGCGGGACGCGGCGTGGGAATCCGCTCTCGGCACGCTCGGCCGCGATCTTCGGTTCGCCGCGCGGCTCCTCGCGAAGAATCGGCTCGTGACCGCCATCGCCGTCGGAACGATCGCGCTCGGGATCGGCGCGAACACCGCGATCTTCAGCATCTTCGACGCGATCGTCCTGCGCGAGCTCCCCTATCCCGAACCGGGCCGGCTCGTCATCGTCTGGGAGACGACGAGCGGCATCCCGACCGCCTCCGTCAGCGGCCCCGATTACCGGGACTGGCTGCGGGGCCAGCGGGTGTTCGATTCCATGGCGGCCGGTACCGAAGCCCACCTGACGATGACGGGGACCGGCGAGCCGCGCCGCCTGGACGGATGGGCGACTTCCGCGGAGATCTTCCCGCTCCTCGGCGCGCGTCCCGAGGCCGGTCGTCTCTTCGACGCCGACGACGTGCGCCGCGAGAAGAGAACGATCGTTCTGGGACATGCGCTCTGGCGGCAGACGTTCGGAGGAAACCCGGCGATCCTCGGAAGGACGCTCACGCTCGACGGCGAACCGTACGAAGTCATCGGCGTGCTGCCGGAGAATTTTCACCCGCCGACGATCTGGACGAACCCGCAGTTCTTCGTCCCGATCCGGTTTCCGGCCACGGGCGACCGCGCCTCGCGCGGCGAGCACTGGATGTGGACGATCGCGCGCCGCAAACCGGGAGTCTCGCTCGGCCAGGCGCAGGCGGCGATGGCTTCGCTCCAGGCGGCGCTCGCGGAGCGTTATCCGGACACGAACCGGAATCGCGGCGCCCACGTCATTCTGCTGAAGAAGTTCGTCGGCCGGAACATCGAGACGATGCTCGTGCTGCTCGCCGCCGCCGTCGGGTTCCTCCTCGCGATCGCCTGCGCGAACGTCGCGAATCTCCTTCTCGCCCAGGCCGCGCGGCGCCACCGCGAGATCGCGACCCGGAAGGCGATCGGGGCGGGCGCGGGACGCGTCGCCCGTCAATTGCTGACGGAGAGCGTCCTTCTCGCGGCGCTCGGTGCGGCCGTCGGCCTCGTCGTGGGTCGCGCCCTGCAGGTCCTGCTCCTCGCGGTCGCCCCTCCCGGATACATTCCGCCGTCCGCGGACGTGCGATTCGACTTCCGGGTCTTCGGCTTCGCGGCCGGCCTCGCCCTCCTGACCGGGATCGTCTTCGGAGGCGCTCCGGGCTGGCACGCCTGGCGGCTGAACGTCGCCGAGGCGTTGAAGCAGGGAGGGCGGACGACGGCGGCGCGCGGCGCCCGGTTGCGGCGAAGCCTCGTCTCTCTCGAGATCGGCGCGGCGTTCGTTCTTCTCCTCATGACCGGACTCGCGCTCCGAAGCCTCGCGGCCCTGCTCGCGCAGGATCTCGGTTTCGACCCCCGCCACGTGCTGACGGTCGGGATCGCGCTGCCCGGGAGGTTCGACCGACGGGAACGGGTTCTCGCCTTCTTCGACGGCGCCGTCGAACGGGTGCGCGCCCTTCCCGGCGTCGAGAGCGCGGCCATCGGGCGGCGCCTGCCACTCCTCGGCGGCTACAACGGCGAAGTCCAGATCCAGGGGCGGGCGAACCCCGGGCGGGAAGCCGGGCCGAGCGTCGAAAACAACGCCGTCGGGGCGGGCTTCCTCGAGACCCTCCGGATCCCGATCGTCCGCGGCCGGCCCCTGGCTCCCGCCGACGCCAACCGGCCGGTGGCCGTGATCAACGAAGCGATGGCACACCGGTTCTGGGAAGACGGGGACCCGCTCGGCGCCCGCTTCACCTGGGAATGGGGAGAGAAGGATCCGGTCTGGTGGGAGGTCGTCGGCGTGGCACGCGACGTACGCGAGTTCGGGCTGCGGCAGCCGGCGATCCCGCAGGCCTATCACCCTCCCGCTCCCGACGAAATTCCGAGAGTGATGATCATGGCGATCCGGCTGCGGCCGGGCAGCGCGCCTTCCCTCGCGGCGCTCTCGGCCGCGATCCGCGGCGGCGAGAAGGACGTCCCGCTGGACTCCGTCCGGATGATCGACGAGATCCTCGCCGACTCGGCATCCCGGAGCCGCTTCGATTCCACGCTCCTCGCCATCCTGGGATCGCTGTCGCTCCTGCTCTCCATCGCCGGAATCTACGGCGTCATGTCCTCGCTGGTCTCGCAGAGCACGCACGAGGTCGGGATCCGGATGGCCCTCGGCGCCTCCGAAAAACGCGTGCTCGCCGGCGTCCTCCGGGAGGCGCTCGCGGCGAGCGCGGCCGGGCTCGCGGGCGGCGTCGTCGCGACCCTCGGATTGACCGGCGTCCTGAGCCGCCTGGTGTTCGGAATCGGCGCGCACGACCCGGCGACGTTCACGGGCGTCGCGATGCTGCTCGTCGCCGTCACCCTCGTCGCGAGCTGGCTTCCGGCGCGCCGCGCCGCACGGATCGATCCGGTCTCCGCTCTCCGGACGGAGTAGCGACGGGCGGAGGCCCGACCTACCCGACTTCGAGGCGGAGCGCCTGCAGCGACAGATTCACGTCCCGGATGAACAGGACGAGCGAGACGATGAGCGCGGTCATGCACGCCACGAAGAGCGCGGCGACCGCGGCCGCCGGACCTCTTCCGAGGAGCGCGCTCACGAAGATCACGATGATCAGGATCGCGGCGAGCAGCACGCTGAGGGCGGCCGCGGTGATCGCCGCCCGGACGATTGCGGCGCGCGAAAGAAGGATCGAGAGCTGGGCCCTCGCCCGTTCCGTGTCGGATCCGCCGGCGGAGCGGAGCTCCCGCGCGAGCTGCCGCGTCCGGTCGATGATCCGCCCGAGGCGGTTCGTCATCGTGAGGAGCAGCAGTCCGACGCCCGAGACGAGGATGACCGGGCCGATCGCGGTCTGGAGGACCGGGATCAGGTCGGCGAGCTTCACGCGAGCGGCGGCGACGTCTCGAGCGCTCCGGCGGCAACGGCCCCGTCGGGCGCCGGCGCGATCTCCCGGGCGAGCTGCTCGAGGCGCCGGCAGGTGTCGCGCATGTACTCGTAGAGGTGCTTGTGCATCAGCGCGAACGTGACCGCCTCGCGGATCGCCCGGGGGCGCCGGAGGAGGGTTTCGAGCATCAGCGAGACCGTCATCCAGGCCCGACGCGGCGACGCCTCCACGACGCAGTCCCGGACGACCCGAAGGAAGATCCGGAAATCCTCCCGGCTCGTGACGAGCTTCGTCTCGATCTTCTTCCCCTTGTGGAGGAGGAGCTGCATCACGCGGCGCCGGTAGTTCCGGTAGGCATAGAGGCGGCGCAGGAGGCGCCCGTACCCGTCGTAGAGCTCGCGGCGCGACATCCCCTGCGGGACGATGTTCGTGAACACGAACTGGTCGCCGACCGACTGCGCGACGAGACGGCCGGCTTCCTGGAGGCGCCGGTACAGCGGCGTCTTCGGGACCGCGTTCAGCATTCCGGTCATCGAGATCGGGATGCGCGCGTCCTGGATGAACCGGAACTGCTCCTCGAAGATCGAGACGTCGTCGTGGTCGAACCCGACGATCATTCCCGCCATCACCGCGATGCCCGCCCGCTGGATGCGATGGACGGAATCCAGGAGGTTCTCGCGGAGGTTCTGCGTCTTGTGGGTCTCCTGGAGGCTGGAGGCGCGCGGCGATTCGATGCCGATGAAGATCGTCGTGAAGTTCGCTTGGCGCATCAGCGCGAGGAGCTCGTCGTCCTGCGCGATGTTCAGCGTCACTTCCGTCATGAACTCGATCGGGAAACCCTCGCGGCGCTGCCACTCCCCGATCGCCTGGAGAAGCTGCTTCGCCTCCTTCTTGTTGCCGATGAAGTTGTCGTCGACGACGAAGATGTTGTGGAGCCCGAGGCGGCGGATCTCGACGACCTCGGCCATCACCTGCGCGACCGTCTTCGTCCGGGGTTTCCGGCCGTACATCACGATGATGTCGCAGAACTCGCAGTTGTACGGGCAGCCGCGCGCGAACTGGATCGTCATGGTGCGGTACCGGTCGATCTTCAGGAGATCGAAGCGCGGCCGGGGGGAGTCGTGCATGCTCGGCTTCTCGTCCTGCCGGTACTCCGGCTGCCACTTCCCGGCGGCGAAATCCTCGAGGAAGCGGGGCCACGTGTACTCCGCCTCGTCGACGAACACCACGTCCACTTCCCCGCGGAGCTCTTCCGGGCAGAGGGAGGCGAACGGACCGCCCGCGACGACGAACTTTCCGCGGCGGCGGAACTCGCGGGCGAGCTCGAGGATCCGGTTCTTGTGGATGACGTACCCGGTCAGCCCGACGACGTCCGCGTCGGTCTCGAGGTCGACGTCCTCGACGTTCTCGTCGCACAGCACGACGTCGTGGCCGGGCGGCGTCATGCCGGCGACGGTCGGGAGCGACAGATTCGGGAAGACGCAGCTCTTGTGGAGGCTCGGGAGGATCCGGTCGAACGTCCAGAACGACTCGGGATTGCGGGGAGCGACGAGATAGATCTTCATCGGAGCTCCTCCAGTCGACCTTCCGATCGTACACCCGGGACGCGATCGCTCGGCCGGGAGGGACGGCCGGGCCGGACGGAAAACCGGAAGAACCCCTTCACCGCGAGGCTTCGACCTCGCTCGAACGTCCGCGCTTTCGCCGGTACATCGCCGCATCGGCCTCCGCCACCAGGTCCGGGAGGGGGGCGGCGGGAGGGACGGCGATCGCGCCGATGCTCAGCGAAACGGCGAAGGGAAGTCCGCCGGCGGCGTTGAACGACTCCTGCTGCCGCTCGAGGCGTTCGAGGATCGTGTCGCGGTCGGAGCTCCGGTCGAAAACGGCGAGCGCCACGAACTCGTCTCCGCTCCAGCGGGCGATGACGTCGGAGCTCCGGAAGGTGGCCCGCAGGATTTGCGCGGCCGCCGCGAGCGCCCGGTCGCCCCCGGCATGGCCGAAGGTGTCGTTGATTCGTTTCAAGCCGTCGAGGTCCGCGAAAAAAAGGCCGACGGGCCGGTCGAACCGTTCCGCGAGCGCGACGAGATCCGCCCCGTGTTCCAGGAAGCCGCGCCGGTTGAGAATCCCCGTCAGGGGGTCGGCCACCGCCGCCTGACGAAGCGCCGCTTCTGCCGAACGCCGCCCGGTGACGTCCCGCCGGATGACGAGGACGACGGCGACGACGAGCGCGAGGTCGAGCGCCGTCGCGGTCGCGACGAGCGTCTGGGCGCGCCGAGCCGCCGCCGCGTGCGACGCCGATCGCCGCCGAAGGGCGCGCGCCTCCGCCTCGCTCATCTCCGACACGATCGCCCGCACCTGGCCCATCAGCTGTCGCCCGGTGTCCGACTTCACGAGCCCCGCCGACGCGTCGACGCCCCGATCCGTTCGGACCGCGACGACGTGTCGGACCCAGGCGAGCTTTTCCTCGAGGATCGGCACGAGACGTTCGAGCCTCTCTCGCTGCGGGGGATCCGCCGCGGCGAGCACCCGAAGCTCGGCGATTCGCGCCCGGCAGCGGGACGGCGCGTCCGCGGACGCGTCGAGATGCCGGGGATCCCCCGTGACGACGTATCCCCGAGCGGCCGACTCGTAGCCGGTCGCGGCGAGCATCAGCTCGGTGAGCGCGGCGCGGACCGCCGTCGAGTGCGCCACCCACCGCTCGCTCGCGACCGCTTCGCGCGTGGTCGAGACCGACGCGATTGCCGCTCCGAGCAGAGCGAGGACGAGGAGCGCGAGCGCCGCCTCCACCTTTCGCGTGAGAGACACGCCTCCGCTCTCGGGGGACGGGACCGCCGGCACCGGTGCCTTCCGGACCGGACGTTCGACTCGAGCCAACGGAAGACCTCCTTCCCGGGGTTTCCCGGATTATCGGCGGCCGCCCGCGGGCAACGGCAGATCCGTTTGCACCACGAGGCCGCGGCTCGAAACATCGCGGCCGGCACCTGCTAATCTTGGCCGCTCATGACCGCCGAATCCGGAAAGAAAGCTCCCGCCGCCGCGCGGCTCCGGACGGTCTGGCCCGATCTCTGGGCGCTGATCCGGCCGCGGCGCGCGCTCCTCGGCCTCGGCCTCCTGTTGATGGCGGTCAACCGGGTTTCCGGGCTCGTCCTCCCCGCGTCGACGAAGTTCCTCGTGGACGACGTCGTCCTGAAGCATCGGATGGCGCTCCTCGTCCCGATCGTGCTGGCGGTGCTCGGCGCGACCCTCGTCCAGGGAGCGACGTCCTTCGCGCTCACGCAGCTCCTCTCCAAGGAGGCGCAGCGGCTGATCGCGGAGCTCCGCCGGAAGGTGCAGGCGCACGTCGGCCGGCTCCCGGTCGCCTACTACGACGCGAACAAGACCGGAACGCTCGTTGCGCGCATCATGAGCGACGTCGAAGGGGTGAGGAACCTCGTCGGCACCGGGCTCGTCGAATTCGCGGGCGGCCTCCTCACCGCCGTCATCGCCTTCGTCGTGCTCATCCGGATCAGCCCGACGATGACGCTCTTCGCGTTCTCGTGCCTGGTGCTCTTCTCGCTGGGACTGAAGAAGGCGTTCGTCACGATCCGGCCGATCTTCCGCGAGCGCGGAAAGATCAACGCGGAAGTGACCGGACGGCTCACGGAGACGCTCGGCGGCGTCCGCGTCGTCAAGGGCTATCACGCCGAGACGCGGGAAGAGGGCGTTTTCGCCGAGGGAGTCGGCCGGCTCCTCGGAAACGTCCTGAAGACGCTCACGGCCACCTCCGTGATGAGCCTCTCGTCGACCGCGCTCATGGGGATCGTCGGAGCCGCCGTGATGTTCATGGGCGCGCGACAGATCATGGCGGGAACGCTCACGCTCGGCGGGTTCTTCACGTACACGATGTTTCTCGGCTACCTCGTGGCGCCGATCTTCCAGATCGTCAACATCGGCACGCAGATCACCGAGGCGATCGCCGGGCTCGAGCGCACGCACGAGGTACTGGCGGAGCGGCCGGAGGACGCCGATCCCGAGCGGAGCATCGTCCTGCCGGCGATCGCGGGGGCGATCCGGTTCGAGCACGTCGATTTCGCCTACGATCCCGAAAAGCCGGTCCTGAAGGACGTGAGCTTCGAAGCGCTGCCCGGGACGGTCACGGCTCTCGTCGGATCCTCGGGATCGGGCAAGTCGACGATCATCGGCCTCGTCGCGGGCTTCTACAAGCCGGCCGCCGGACGCATCCTCGTCGACGGCGTCGATTTGTCCCGCGTCCGTCTCGACTCGTACCGGGCCGCCCTCGGCGTCGTTCTCCAGGAGTCCTTCCTCTTCGACGGGACGATCCGCGAGAACGTCGGTTTCTCGCGTCCCGAAGCGACCGACGAGGAGATCCATCGGGCCGGCGCGATCGCGCGCGTCGACGAGTTCGCCGACAAGTTCCCGGACGGCTGGAACACGATCGTCGGAGAACGCGGCGTGAAGCTCTCCGGCGGCCAGCGCCAGCGGATCTCGATCGCCCG
>DASTIQ010000211.1 GCA_035717485.1 Thermoanaerobaculia bacterium
AGCGGAATCACGGCGAGCCGCGTGGCGAGCCCGATGACGACGAGGGCTCCGCAGACGATCTCGACGGCGCCGACGAACGGAGCCGAGAGGTAAGGCCAGGGAATCCCGATCTTCGCGAAGCGGCCGGGGCCGAGCGCCGCCGGGAAGAGGAACTTCTGGATTCCTTCCGAGAGGAAAACCCCGCCGACGAGCAGACGGACGAGCACCGTCGCGGCGGGAGCGGGGAATCGATCAGTTGCGAGCTTCATGATCGACTCCGGGGATGGGTGAGCGAGGCATCCCTGGGAGACGGCTGAACGAAACCTTGAAGCGCGGCGAGGCGCGAGCCCGCCGGGATGCGGACAGCCCGGGGCGCCCGCAGGCGCACCGGAAGCGTACGTCGAAGGGCGACACGGGTCTGTCCGCGCCCGGCCGGCTCGATGTATCGCCGCGCCAGCTCACCTCGGCGGCGGGGGCGCCGTGAACTGCGCCAGATCCGCCAGCCCCAGCGTCGTCTCGATCGCCGAAATCTTCTTCTCCGCGTCCTCGAACCCGTCGTGCCCGAACATCTTCCGTTCGATCGCCTCGAACTCGTCGCCTTTCTCGTCGAGCTGCTTGTTCGTGAACGCGGTCTTCCAGGCGGGAAAGACGATGGTGTCCTCGCGTGCCGCGTGGTTCTCGTACATGCGGTCGAGCGCGTCGAACACGGTCGCGAGCTCGGCGCCCGCGGCGGCCGACAGTTTCCCGCCGCGCGTGGCCGAAAGAACGTAGTCGGTGATCTCCCGACCGCGCCGGTGCTGGGTGATCAGGATGTCCGCCTCCCGCGCGGCCCGCCCGCCGCGGCGCTTCACGACCGGGAAGATGTGCGCCTCCTCGAGGAGCTTTTCGTGGTACTCCTCGCCGAAGGCGCGAAAGAGCTTCGCGGCCTCGGCGAGCGCCGCGGCGTCGATCGCGCCCGCGTCGCGCCGCAGCCGGACGGCGGCCTCCCGGTAGACGAGCAGGATGCGCCGCAGGATGCCGTGCTCGCGCATCAGGTCCTCCGTGGCGGTGACCTCCGTCTCCTCCCCCTTCTCCTTGCCGATTCCGTTCTTCCGGGCAGCCCCCAGCGCGGGCAGGGCGAGCGCCGCACCCGCGGCGAAAGAGGTCCTGATCAGCGTCCTTCGGGAGGAATCCATCCGCCCTCCTTTCGAGCAGTTTCCGTCTCGCGTGCAAAAAACGTGCGGGCGGAGCGCGGTGTTACACGTTTGCCTCGATTTTCCAAGGGTTTCGGCCTCAGGCGCCGGCGCTCCGGACATGGTAAAATGCTCTTCGATCTTTGAGGGGGCGAAACGGTTTCGACGGGGTCGCCTGGTCGAAACGTCGCATGCCGAGGTTCACTCGCCTCGTAAAATAGGGTGAAAACAATAGTTGCGAACAGCAACCTCGCTCTGGCTGCCTAATTAACACTTAGTGCCAGCCACGTCCTTCCCGGAGCGCGCCCATCGCGCTGGAAAAGGGCGTCGCAAATATGGGCTCATCCGGCAGGGGTCCCCGGACCTGCAGGAGACATTCAATTCGGAGTAGGGTCGGCGCGTTTGGTTCCTCTTTGAGCGCCGGCCCGAGATCAAAGAGGAACTGAGCATGGAGTGGCGTTCCGATTCACTTCTCCGGACGCGGGTTCGACTCCCGCCGCCTCCACCATTTCCGTCGGCCGCGCGCCACGCTCCGCTGGAACCGCGCGGCCTCCCGCGACCCAAACCTCCTCGCCTCGGTTACTTCGGCGAGATTTTTCGCGTCGCGTCCTCCGCGGCTCGGCTCGGAAATCTCGCGGCGATCAGGCCCGGTATGGCACGTCGATCGACACGTAGTCTCCGAAGCTCAACGCTCTGATCGCGAGTTTGAACTTCGCGAGCTCTTCCGACTCGATCCCCACGCCGTCAAGGAGGTGATCGAGCATCGCGTCCGTCGCGCGATCGTCGTAGCTCTTGACGAAGACGTGCATCTCGTATTCCGGCGGATGAGCTTTGGGATCGAAGGAAGAATCGCGGGGGGCGGGATTTGCCGCCGCGACCTTTCGGACGACGACCACCTTGTCGATCATCGGTTTCGCATTCATTTTCGGGACTCCTCTGGCGAGTATTGTACGCCGCCCTCTCCCGTGCGCCGCCGCCGTCGCCGGCGCGCGGACCTCGGCTCGGTGAGTGATCTGGAGTTCGCCTGGGGACGGCCTGATTTCATGTATTACGCACGGCCGGGACCGTGAGCGTCGAAAGGCCGGCTAAACTCGCCCGGGATTCGAAAAGGAGCCCGATGGCGGAACGGGGTCGTTCGCGCGCGTGGATCGTCGAAAAATTCGGGGGACCGGAGAGGCTGACGCTTTTCGAGCGCGACGACCCGTCTCCCGCCCGCGGAGAGGTGCGGCTTCGCACGGCGGCGATCGGGTTGAACTTCGCCGATCTCTTCGTCCGCGCGGGCGCGTACCCGAACACTCCCCCGGCGCCGATGGTCCCGGGCATGGAGATCTCCGGCGTCATCGACGCGGTGGGCGGCGAGGTCGAAGGTCTGGAAGTCGGGCAGCCGGCCGTGGCCGTTCCGATCTTCGGCGGACACGCGGAATCGGTCGTCTGTCCCGCCGCACGCGTGTTCCCGATCCCGGAAGGCGTCGATCTCGTCGAGGCCGCGGCGATTCCCGTCGCCTTTCTGACTGCGGATTACGCGCTTTCGGCCGGCGACGCGCGCGCCGGCGAACGGCTCGTCGTCACCGCGGCGGCCGGAGGCGTGGGAAGCGCGCTTCTCCAGCTCGCCCGCAGGAGGGGAATGCGGACGCTGGCGCTGGTCGGATCGGAAGCCAAGCTCGATCTCTGCCGGCGGCTCGGCGCGGAAACCGTCGGGCTCTACCGTTCCGCCGAG
>DASTIQ010000212.1 GCA_035717485.1 Thermoanaerobaculia bacterium
GGTGCTTTCGCGCCGCGTGACGATCGGGACGTACCTGACGCTCGCGACCCGCATCGTCGAGAAGGGTCCGGATCTCGTCGTCGAATTCCCGATCGACAAGGCGTCGGCCCGCGACGCGCTCCAGAAGCCGGATCCGCTGAAGCTCCTGACCGAGGTGGCCGCCGCGGCGTTCGGACGCCCGCTGACGGTCCGCCTCACGACCGGCCCCCCGGTCAACGGCGATCTGGCGGCGGCCGCCCGGGAAGTCCCGCCCCAGGTCCTCGCCCGCGAACGCGCGGCGACGCGCGCCCAGGACGATCCGATGGTGCAGAAGGCGATGGCTCTCTTCCGGGGCGAGGTCGTCGACGTGAAAGAGGAAAAGCGATGAACATCCGCCAGATGATGAAACAGGCGCAGGCGATGCAGGACAAGGTCCAGGCCGAGCTCGCCGCGATGAAGGTCGAAGGGACCGCCGGGGGCGGCGTCGTGACGATCGAGATGTCCGGCACGAAGGAGGTCGTCGCGTGCCGCATCTCTCCGGACGCCGTGGACCCTTCCGACGTGGAGATGCTGCAGGACCTGATCGTCGCCGCCGCCCGCGACGCCGGGCGCAAGGTGGACGAGGAAGTGCAGAAGAAGACGTCGAAGATGCTGGGAGGAATGGTTCCTGGGTTCTGACGCGAACCTCGGCGCCGGGTTGAAGCGGCGGAGCCGCTTAACCCGGCGCATGCCGAGCCGCCTGAGCCGGCGTGGGCCGAAGAAGACTTCCTGATGGCGTTGCTTCCCAAGAGCTTCGAACGACTCGCCGCCGCCTTCGAGCGCCTTCCCGGCATCGGCGCGAAGGGAGCCGCCCGGATCGCGTATCACCTGCTCCGCGCGCCGAAGGAGGAAGCGGCGGCGCTCGCCGAAGCCGTCGTCTCCGCGCGCGAGCTCGTGCGGCGCTGCTCGACCTGCAACATGCTCACCGAAGAGGATCCGTGCGTGGTCTGCTCCGATCCGGCGCGCGACGGCTCGATCCTCTGCGTCGTCGAGGACGCGGCCGACGTTCCCGTGATCGAGCGCACCCGGGAGTTCCGCGGCCGGTATCACGTGCTCGGCGGGGCGCTCTCTCCGCTTCGGGGCGTGGGGCCCGAGGACATCGACATCCGGGGACTCCTCGAACGCGTGGACGGCGGCGTGCGGGAGGTCGTCGTCGCGACCGACCCCAACGTCGAAGGAGAGGCGACGGCGCTCTATCTCGCGAGACTGCTCAAGCCCCACGACGTGGCGGTCACCCGGATCGCGTTCGGCCTGCCGGTGGGCGGAGACCTCGAATACGCGGACGAGGTGACGATGGCCCGGTCGCTCATGAACCGAAGAGAGATCTAGGCGCGCCGATGCATCGAGCCGCCGGGCGCGTGCGGGCCGCCGCCGCCCTCCGACGTACGCTTCCGGTACGCCTGCGGGCGCGGCGACCCACCCGCATCCCGGCGGGCTCGCGCCTCGACGCGCCTCAGGACCGCGCTACCCCGAAAGCCCCGTCGGTGCGCCCGCCCCTCGCGTGGCCGTGATATAACGCCCCGAACGGACTAACGAAAGGCTGAGCTTTCCATGGCGTCTCCCGACCTCATCATGTATGACGAGGAATTCCAGCTGATCAAGGAGATCATTTCGCGTCTCCGCGTGGATGCCAACGCGAAAATCGTTTTCCTCGTCGACAAGAACGGCCAGCAGATCGCCGCCAACGGCGATCTCGAATCGGTCGACACGACCTCCCTCGCGTCGCTCACCGCCGGGAACGTGGCGGCGACCGACGGCCTCGCGCGACTCATCGGAGAGAAGGAGTTCTCGATCCTCTTCCACGAAGGGGAGAAGGACAACATCCACATCTCGATCGTCGGGCAGCGGGTCATCCTGGTCGTGATCTTCGACGATCGCTCGTCGCTCGGGCTCGTGCGCCTGCGGGTCCGGAAGGCGTCGATGGAGCTCGAAAAGGTCTTCCAGGACCTCCTCAAGAAGGTGGAGCTGGAGAAATCGAACCTCGCGAGCGGCTTCGAATCGCCGTTTGCGGAAATCACGGACGAAGACATCGACAACCTGTTTTCCGAGTAGATCCCTCACCGATGACCTTCATCAACTACGCCGCTCGGGAGATCAACTGCAAGATCGTCTTCTACGGGCCCGGACTCGGCGGGAAAACGACGAACCTCCAGTACATCTACGACCGGACGAACTCGAACTCGAAGGGAAAGCTCATCTCGCTCGCGACCGAGACCGACCGGACGCTGTTCTTCGATTTCCTTCCGCTCGATCTCGGGACCGTCCGGGGCTTCCGGACCCGGTTCCACCTCTACACGGTGCCCGGCCAGGTCTTCTACGACGCAAGCCGAAAGCTGATCCTGAAGGGGGTCGACGGCGTCGTCTTCGTCGCGGACTCCCAGCGGGCGCGCGCGGAGTCGAACGTCGAATCGCTCCAGAACCTCGACAAGAACCTGAAGGAGCACGGCTACGACCTCGCGACGATTCCCTACGTGCTCCAGTTCAACAAGCGGGACCTTCCCACCGCGATGCCCGCCGACGAGATGTACCAGCAGCTGAACGTCAAGGGAGAGCCGACGTTCGAGGCGGTCGCGCCGCAGGGCGTGGGCGTGTTCGAGACGTTGAAGGCGGTGGCGAAGCTGGTTCTGCTCGAGCTCAAGAAAAAATAGGACGAGGCGCGGGATACGCGCCGTTATACGAACGCGCAGGGCGCGACCGGGGGCTCGACGTACGCTCCCGGTACGCCTCGCCCCCGGCCGCGCCCCTTGCGTCCGTCTTCCGGCACGTCTCCC
>DASTIQ010000213.1 GCA_035717485.1 Thermoanaerobaculia bacterium
GAGGAGGACGTCGCGGCCTTCCGGTCGCTCGTGCCCGGTTATCGGGGCGAGATCGGATGGGGCCCGCGGGGGCTCGACGCCTGCGCGACGTGGGGTGGCGCGGACACGGTCGTCGCCGGGCTCGTCGGCGCCGTCGGGCTCTCCTCCGCGCACGCGGCTCTGAAGGCCGGCAAGCGCCTGGCGCTCGCCAACAAGGAGACGATGGTCGTCGCGGGCGAGATGATGGCGCGCGCCGCGGCGGAATCCGGCGCCGAGATCCTGCCCGTCGATTCCGAGCACAGCGCCATCCACCAGGCTCTGCGCGCCGGAAGCGCCGCCGAGGTCGAGCGCCTGGTCCTCACCGGTTCGGGCGGGCCGTTCCGGACCCGGGATCTCTCGACGTTCGGGGCGATCACGATCGACGACGCGCTCGCGCATCCGACCTGGAAGATGGGGCCGAAGATCACGATCGATTCCGCGACGATGATGAACAAGGGGCTCGAGATCATCGAGGCGCGGTTCCTGTTCGACGTCCCGCCGGAACGGATCGCGGTGATCCTCCATCCGCAGTCGCTCGTCCACTCGATGGTCGAGTTCCGCGACGGTTCGGTCGTGGCGCAGATGGCGGTCAACGACATGCGGTTCCCGATCCTCTATGCGCTCGCGTACCCGGACCGCCTTCCCGCGCCGCCACCGTTCGGGCGGCTCTCGCTCTCGGGCGCGCGCCTCGACTTCGCCGACGTCGACTCGCGGCGTTACCCGGCGGTCGCGATCGCGCGGGAGGCGCTGGAAGAGGGGGGCGCCGCGCCGGCGATCCTGAACGCGGCGAACGAGATCGCCGTCGAGGCGTTCCTCGCCGGGAAGATTCCGTTTCTCCGGATTGTTCCCGTCGTGGTGGAAACGCGCTCCGCGATGGGAAGCCGGCCGGCGCCGCGATCGGTCGAAGAGGCGCTCGCGATCGACGCCGATGCGCGCCGCGTCGCGCGCGATCGCGCCGCGCAAGCCGCCGGAGTACGCGCGTGAACTTCCTCCAGGACGTCCTGGCGATGGCGGTCGTCCTCTCGATCGTCGTCTTCATCCACGAGTTCGGCCACTTCGCGGTCGCGAAGCTCTTCGGCTTCCCCGTCGAGGTTTTCTCGTTCGGTTTCGGAAAGAGGATCGCGGGAGTGAAGTGGAAGGAGACCGACTACCGGATTTCCGCGCTGCCGCTCGGCGGATACGTGCGGGTCGCGGGTCTCGGCCCCGACGAGTCGACGACCGTCGGCGCCGCGGAGGCGCCCGCGGCGATCTCCGGACCGCGATGGCAGCGGGCGTTGATCCTCCTGGCCGGCCCGATCATGAACTTCGTGCTGGCGATCGCGCTTTCGTCGGCGATCTTCATGGCCGGGCGTTCCGTCCCGGCGTATCGGCTCCAGCCGCCGGTGATCCAGTCGATCGCCGCGAACTCTCCCGGCGCCGAGTCGGGTTTCCGCAAGGGAGACCGGATCCTCTCGATCGACGGCTCGCCGACTCCGACTTGGTCGGAAGCCGAGTTCGCGTTCTCGGTCGCGCCGCGCCAGAAGCTCGCCGTCGAGATCGAGCGGGACGGGACGCGGCGGACGCTCTCGATCGTCCCGCGCGCGGTCTCGAAATTCGATCTGGGCTTCACCGGCCTTTTCCCGGCACTTCCTCCCAAGATCGGGCGCGTGCTGCCTCGCTCCGCCGCCTCGGAAGCGGGACTCGCGCCGGGCGACATCATCAAGACGATCGACGGCGAGAAGGTCGAGACGCTGACGGACGTGACCGACGCGGTCGGGCGGCACGCCCCCGGCCCGGAAACCTTCGTCGTTGCGCGCGCGGGTCGGCTCGTCACGATCGCCGTCCGGCCGCGCGAAGAGAGCGGCGGATGGAAGATCGGCGTCCAGCTCGAGCCGGACGTCCCGGAAGTGATCGAGAGGTTTCCGCCCGCCGAAGCCGTCCGTCAGGGGTGGCGGAGTCTCCGCACCGACACCCAGGCGACTCTCGGCGTGCTCGCGAAGCTTTTTCGCGGGAAAGCCTCCGTCAAGCAGATGTCGGGGCCGATCGCGATCGGACAGTTCGCGGGCGAGGCGGCTCGCGAGGGCGCGGGGCCGTTCATCGCGCTGATGGGGATGCTTTCGCTCCAGCTCGGAATCCTGAACCTGCTCCCCGTTCCGATGCTCGACGGCGGCCAGCTCGCGGTCATCGTGATCGAGGGCACGCTCCGCCGCGACTTCTCGATGCGCGTCAAGGAGCGGATCCTGCAGTTCGGATTCGTGCTGCTGGTCCTCCTGATGGGCATCGTCATTTACAACGACATCCTCAAAGT
>DASTIQ010000214.1 GCA_035717485.1 Thermoanaerobaculia bacterium
AACCAGGGGACCAGTTCCTTGACGGTCGTGCGGGTTTCAGATGGGACAATCTTGAAGACGTTTTCGGCCGGGCACGGGGATCTGAACGGGCTGAGTACACCGATACAGGCGGCTTTCGACGGGCAGAGGATCCTGGTGACAAACTTCAGCGGCGGTCTGTCTCTCTTCAAGGCCACGGACTTGAGCATCATCGGCAATCCCCCGACACCGGGCGTTGTCAATCCTCTCGGCGCTTGCAGCGACGGAGTCAACTTCTGGGTGACGTTCTTCGGCTCCGGGAAAGTCGGGCGTTTCTGATCGCGACGGCGCGGGGGCGAGCTGGTCGAGGATCTCCGGACCGAACGGGTTCGTGGATCCGGGAGGGGCCGCGATCGCGGTGGATCCGTCGTCGCACACGGCCGTCTATGTCGCCAACGAGCAGGGGATCTTCAAGACGACCGACGGCGGAGCGAGCTGGAGCAACCTCAGCGCCGGGCTGCCGGATGCGTTGCTTTCGTCGGTTTCCGCCGTCGCGATCGAGCCCGGGACGCCTTCGACGATTTACATGATTTCGGAGCAGGATTGACCCGGCACGATCCCCGAGCATGGTGGCGGCGGGGGGAATTGAACCTCCGACATGGCGCTTATGAGACGCCCGCTCTAACCATCTGAGCTACGCCGCCCGGACCGGCGGAATCTAGCATGAATCGGTCTTCCGACGGGGTTCGTCGGGACCTGGAGATCGCCTCGCGCGCGATGACGGGGAGGCGGGGATCAAGGGAACGTGACCGCCGTTCGTCGGCCTCTCCCGACGGGGACGCCGTGAGGACTAACGCCCTCTGTCCGAGTAGAACGCCTCGACCACCTTCTTGATCTCGTCGTCGGCGGAGCCTTCGCCTTTCATCTTTCCGGCCATCTCCGCCTCGCCGCGGCAGATCTCGCAGCCGGTCGCGTGAAGCGTCGTGAAGCACGTGAGCAGAGACGCGTGGTGCAGGTTCGGGCTGTCCTCGCAACCGCAGTAGCAGTGGATCTTGTCGATCGTCTCGGGGTACTTCGAGGCCGCGGCGTAGGCGGGGCGCGCTTCCGCATCTGCTGCCGAGAGAGCCGAAGGGTCGATCGGCGTTCCCTTTTCGCGACAGCCCGAGCACGCGGAGGCCGCCGGCTTGGCGGAGTCCTTCGCGGCGGGCTTCGAGGCGGCGAGCGCCGCCGCCGCGGCGAAGGTCAAGGTGGCGATGGCGAAAGCAGACTTCATGCGCGCTCCTTCCTGGTCTCAACGTCCCGGCCGCGGCCGTTCTTCCAGAAATCGAGCACGGCGGCGTAGAAATCCGCGGCCCCCCTCGAGAATTCCGCTCCCGAGAACCGCTCCGCGCGCTTCCGGGCGGCGTCGGCCATTCCCATCCGCGGACCCGCGTGCGTGGCCAGGAAATCGAGCGACGCGGAGGCCTCTTCCTCGCTTCGCGCGACGAAGCCGGGGCCCTTCACGATCTCGAAATCGGCGACGCCCGGAAGGTCGAGAACGACGACGGGGAGCCCCGACGCCATCGCTTCGAGGATCGCGCGGTGGCCCTGGTCGGCGCCGGAAGCGGTGAAAAGGAACGCATCCATCGCGCGATAGATCTCCGGAAGGTCCTCCTCGCGATATCCGGCTCCGAAGTTCCGCGCGCCGACCCCGAGCTGCGCCGCGAGCTCCCAGAGCCGCTCCTTCGCCTCTCCCTTGCCGACGTGGAGGAGAGCGATTTTCGGGTCTGAGGTGCCGGCGAGAATCCGGATCGCGGCGTCGTGTCCTCTTCCCGCCGCCATCTTGCCGATCGTGCCGGCGACGAACGCATCCTCCGGGATGCCGAGGGCCGCGCGGATTCCGGGATCCCTCGGCCCGGGAGAGAAGCGGTCCGTCTCCGCGACCGGAGAGAAGCGGGCGCAGGGGGCGGAAGGTCGGAATCGGGCGCAGAACGCCGCCTGCAGCGCGCCGTTCGAGAACGCGAACCCGGAGGCGCGCCGCCGCCCCCAGGAGGAGAGGAGCGGCCGGAACCCGCTCTCGTGGTGAAAGGACCGGACGAGGGGCAGCCGGGCGCGGCCGACCGCCGCGCGCGCGACCAGATGGTCGTGCGACGAATGGCTGTGGACCGTCTCGAACCGCTCCCGCGACAGGACGCCGTCGAGCGCCGAGACGTCGTCGAGGAAGTCGCCGGGACGACGGCCGGGAGAGAGCACCGGCCGCACCCACCCGTGGCCGGCGAGCCGGGAGGCGAGCGGCGAGTCCCGGGCGATCGCGATCTCGGCCTCGATCCCCGCGGCCCGCATCGCCATGACCTGCCCGACCGCGACGGCGGCCGGCCCGGTCCATTTCGTCCCGGCCGTCAGGTGGAGGACCCGCATCGGGAACGCATCGTATCCTTTGATAGACTCCGCGCCGTGCCGGTCGATCCCGAGCTCCTCGCGATCCTCGTCTGCCCGAAAACGAAAGGGCCGCTCGAGAAGATTCCGCTTCCGCCGAACGTCCGCGAGTCGCTCGTCGAGCGTTACCGGGAGAAGTTCCGCGGCGAGACGCCCGTGGTCGAAGAGGGGCTCTTCTCCCCGCAGGCCGGCCTCGTCTATCCGATCGTCTCCGACATCCCGGTGATGCTCATCGACGAGGCGCTGCCCGCTTCCGCCGTCGGGCGGTGAGCGCGTCCGCGCCGGCGGCTCCGCGTTCGGCGCCGCGGCGCTGGCTCTTCCCCCTCCTGCTCGCGATCGCTTTCTGCAGCTCCGCGATCGCCGTCGCGAACGCGCTGTTCGCCGCCGCGCTCCTCCTCTGGGGATTCGCGCTCCGGAAAGAGCGCCGGTTCGCGGAGGCCTTTCGCGGAGAAATCGTCTTCTGGCTCGGGGCTTTCGTCGCGTTCGGGATCGCGTCGGCGGTCTTCTCGCTCCATCCCGGCCGGAGTCTCGTCGCGATCAAGGGTCTCTTCACCTTCCTGCTCGTTCCGATGTTCGCGGATGCGATCGAGACCGACCGGGACGTCCGCGCGGTGGTCGCCGCGCTCGGCTCGGCCGCCGCCGTGCTCGCGGGAATCGGACTCTGGCAATACCTGCACGGAGCGAACCGGCTTTCGGACCGCATCGAGGCGACGCTCTCGCACTACATGACCTTTTCCGGGCTCCTCCTCGTCGTCTGCCTCCTCCTCCTGGGAACGGCGCTCGAGGGAGGACGCGGAAGGGCGGCGTCCGCGGCGCTGGCGGCGCTCCTGGGAGGCGTGATCCTCCTGACGTTCACGCGCAACGCGTACGTGGGTTTCTTCGTCGCTCTGATCCTGTTCCTCGCGATCCGCCGTCCGCGCTGGCTCGCGGCGGCGCCGCTCCTCGCGGCGGCGCTGTACGCGGCGGCCCCGGCCGCGATCCGGGCGAGGATCCTGTCGACCTTCGATCCCGCCGATCCGACGAACCGGGATCGCCTCGACATGGCCGTCGCCGGACTGCGCATGATCCGGGACCGCCCGGTCTTCGGCCTCGGCCTCGGCCTCGTGAAACCGTACTACCCGCTCTATCGGGTGCCGACGGCGGTGCGATGGCGCGTTCCGCACCTGCACGACAACGTTCTCCAGATCGCCGCGGAGTCGGGTCTCTTCGCGGCCGCGGCGTACGTCGCGATCCTCGTGTGCTTCTTCCGCGCGTGTCTGCGCGGCCTTCGCGCCGAGACGGATCCCGGCCGCCGGGGAATCCTCGCTGGAGCCTTTCTCGCCGTCGCCGGCATCTCGGCGGCGGGATTCTTTGAATACAATTTCGGCGACGTCGAGGTCCTGATGACCACCCTGATCGTGATGGCGATCCCGTTCTCGCGCGCCGTGACCCGCGCCGGCGAGGCGAGGGCGGGAGCGTCCGCGGAGCCGCGCGCGGCGCGGGGCCGGGAGCGCGCGTGACCGAGCCACGGCAGGGGGAACTCGGGTTTTCGGCGCCCGTCTACGGCGTGAGCCAGCTTCTCGCCGAGGTGTCGTCGGCGCTGTCGAGCGGCTGGCGGCGGGTGGCGGTCGCCGGACAGGCGTGCGAGGTGCGGCGATACGCGTCGGGCCACGTCTATTTCGCCCTGAAGGACGCGACCGCCAAGCTTCCCGCCGTCCTCTGGCGGACCGACGCCCTGCGCCTCCCGTTCCGGCTCGAAGAGGGAATGGAGGTCGTCGCGACCGGCACCCTGTGCCTCTATGCCGCTCGCGGGCAGTTCCAGATGCAGGTGCTCGGCCTTCAGCCCGTCGGCGTGGGCGCGATGCAGCTCGCGCTCGACCAGCTCAAGCGCCGTCTCGCGGCGGAGGGACTCTTCGACGCAGAGCGCAAGCGCGCCCTTCCGTTCCTTCCGCGGAGAATCGGGATCGTGACTTCCCCGCAGGGCGCGGCGATCCGCGACATCCTGAACGTTCTGCGCCGCAGACACCGGGACCTGCACCTGACGATCTTCCCCGCCCGCGTGCAGGGGGAGGGCTCGGTTTCGCAGATGATCGAAGGGCTTCGCGCGCTGGCGCGGCTCGGCTGCGACGTGATCCTGCTCGCGCGCGGCGGCGGGTCCGCGGAGGATCTCGCCGCCTTCAACGACGAACGCCTCGCGCGCGCGCTGGCGGCCTCGCCGGTGCCCACGGTGTCCGCCGTCGGCCACGAGACCGACTGGACGCTCGTCGATTTCGTCTCCGATCTCCGCGCCCCGACGCCGTCGGCCGCCGCCGAGCTCGTCGTCGGCGCCAAGGAGGAGATCGTGCGCCGGGTCGCGCAGGCACGCCGCGGCCTCGCGCTCCTCGCCCGGCGGAGGCTCGCGGAGGCGCGGGGGAGGGTCGGCCAGGCGGCCGGCGCCGAGGCGCTCGTCCGGTTCCGCTATGTCCTGCTCCGCCGCCGCGACCGCTTCGATGCGGCGAGAGCGGCGATCCTCGAGCTGATCGCCTCGCGGCCGCGCGCCCTCGCCGGCCGGCTCGCGCTCGCGGCCGAGGGCCTGTCGGGGGTCCGCCGGCTCCTGCAGATCCCCCGCCGGAGAGACTCGACGCGCCGGCTCGACGCGGCGATCCGGGCCGCGATGCGCGGATCCGTCGCGGCGTCGCGCGCCCGCCTGGCCGCCGCGGCCGGACGGCTGCGCGCGCTCGACCCGCTGGCGATCCTCTCGCGCGGCTACGCGGTCGTCTACCCGGAGGGATCGCCCGTTCCGGTCACCGACGCCGCCCGCGTCGCGCCGGGCGACCGGCTCCGGATCCGCCTGGCTCGCGGCTCGATTCGCGCGGCCGTCACCGAAGGAGGGGAATCTTGAAGAAACCCGCCATGAGTTTCGAAAAAGCGCTCGAGCGTCTCGAGGCGATCGTCGAGAAACTGGAAGGAGAAGAGCTCGGCCTGGACGCGTCGCTCGCGCTCTTCGAGGAAGGCATCGGCCTCTCCCGGGTTTGCCAGGAGAAGCTTTCGGAGGTCGAGCGCCGGGTGGAGATCGTCCTCAAGGACGCCGGAGGCAAGTACGCGACCGCGCCGTTCGAGGCGGAAGGGGAAAGCGAGGGCGCCGGCGAAGGCGGTCTCGGGACGACCGCGGAGTCCGAATCGGACGGCGGGGAGTGAGCGGGGAGTTTCTCTCCGCCTGGCGAGCGAGGATCGACGCCGCGCTCGAGGGGCTCCTTCCGCCGGATTCGCGCTGGCCCGGAACGCTCCACCGCGCGATGCGGTATTCCGTCACGGCGGGAGGCAAGCGGCTCCGGCCGGTTCTCGCGCTCGCGGCGGCCAACGCCTGCGGCGGCGACCTCGAGGCGATCCTCCCGGCGGCCTGCGGGCTCGAGATGATCCACACGTACTCGCTCATCCACGACGATCTCCCCGCGCTCGACGACGACGACTGGCGGCGGGGGGTTCCAACCTGCCACAAGAAGTTCGGCGAGGCGACGGCGATCCTCGCGGGCGATGCCCTCCTGACTCACGGGCTCGAATGCTTCGCGATCCATCCCGGCCCCGCGAAGTACGACGCCGCGCGCGCGCGGGTCGTCGCCGCGGTCGCCGCGTCGATCGGCACGCAGGGAATGATCGGCGGCCAGATGGAGGACATCGAGGCGGAACGGGAGAGGCCGGCGGGGGACCGGACGCTCGCCCGGCTCGAGCGGATCCACGCGAACAAGACCGGCGCGCTCATCCGGGCATCGCTCGCCCTCGGCGGGATCCTGTCTTTCGCGGCCGACGCCGCTCTCCGCCGGCTCGACGTCTACGGATCCGCGCTCGGGCTCGCCTTCCAGATCAAGGACGATCTCCTCGACGTCGAGTCGACTCGCGAGGAGCTCGGGAAGGCGACCGGAAAGGACCTCGCGCACGGAAAGATGACGTTCCCCGGCCTCCTCGGGATCGACGAGTCGCGACGCCGGCTCGACCGAAGCGTCGAGTCCGCGCGCGCCGCGGCCGGCGAGCTGGAGAAGGGACCGGGACCGCTCGGGGAGCTCGCCGCGTTCGTCGGCAGCCGGAAGACCTGAGGCCGGCTCCGGCGGACGTGCGAGTCGTGGCCCGGTCTCCCGGATCGGGGCGCGCGAAGGAACGACCCGCGACGCCGCTTCGGGATTCATCCGGCATTCATGATCGGCGCGGATGCCCCGCATTCCGACGAGGATAGAATCGGAGGATGCTGGAATCGATTCGTTCGCCGCTCGACCTGAGGAGGCTTCCGGAGGACGACCTCCCGAAGATCGCCGCGGAAATCCGGGAATTCCTGCTCGATCGGCTGTCGAAGACCGGAGGTCACCTCGCCTCGAGCCTCGGCGCCGTCGAGCTCACGATCGCGCTCCATTACGTGTTCGACACGCCCGTCGACCAGCTCGTGTGGGACGTCGGCCACCAGACCTACCCGCACAAGGTTCTGACCGGAAGGCGCGAGCGTTTCGCGACGCTCCGCCAGAAGGGGGGAATCTCGGGGTTCACCTCCCGCGAGGAGTCGGAGTACGACGCGTTCAACGCGGCTCACGCCTCGACGGCGATCTCCGCCGCGCTCGGCATGGCGATCGCCCGCGACCTGAAGAAGGAGAGCTTCCACGTCGTCGCGATCGTCGGGGACGGCGGTTTGACCGGCGGGATGGCGATGGAGGGCCTGAACCAGGCGGGATACCTGAATCGCCGGCTGCTCGTCATCCTGAACGACAACGAGATGTCGATTTCGCCCAACGTCGGCGCGATGTCCGGATACCTCAACCGGATCGTCTCCGGCCAGATCTACTCGAAGCTGCGGGACGAGACCGAGCGGGTCCTCGAGAAGATCCCGCTCGTCGGCGACCGTCTCCTCCACGTCGCGCGCGAGGTCAAGGACGTCGCCAAGAAGGCGCTCGTGCCCGGGATGCTCTTCGAGGATCTCGGCTTCCGGTACGTCGGTCCCGTGAACGGGCATTCGATCCCGGCGCTCCTTTCGGCGCTCCGGTCCGTTAAGGATGCCGACCACCCGGTGCTGCTCCACGTCCGGACGGTCAAGGGAAAGGGATACGCGATCGCCGAGAGCGATCCGGTGAAGTGGCACGGAGCCTCTCCCTTCGCGGTCGCGACCGGAGAATCCCCCAAGAAGGAAGCGGCCGCCCCGCCGCCGCCCTCGTACACGTCCGTGTTCGGGCGGACGCTCGTCGAGCTCGCGGAGAACGATCCGCGCATCGTCGCGATCACCGCGGCGATGCCGGAGGGAACGGGTCTCGACAGGTTCGCGAAGAGATTCCCCGATCGCTTCTTCGACGTCGGCATCTGCGAGCAGCACGGAGTCACGTTCGCGGCCGGCCTCGCGACACAGGGGATGAAGCCCGTCGCCGCGATCTACTCGACCTTCCTGCAGCGCGCCTACGACCAGATCTTCCACGACGTCTGCCTGATGGATCTTCCGGTCGTCTTCTGCCTCGACCGCGCGGGCCTCGTCGGCGCGGACGGGCCGACTCACCACGGCGCCTTCGATCTGACCTATCTCCGCGTGTTCCCGAACATGCACATCGCCGCCCCGAAGGACGAGGACGAGCTGCGGCACCTCCTCGCGACCGCGTTCACGGTCGGCCATCCCGTCGCCGTGCGGTATCCGCGCGGCGAGGCGGAAGGCACGCCGATGGAAGGCCCCCCGCGGATCCTTCCCGTCGGAAAGGCCGAGATCCTCCGGCGCGGCCGGAGCGGCGCGATCTGGGCGCTGGGGAACCGCGTGATGCCCGCCCGGCGCGCGGCGGAGCGGCTCGCCGCGGAGGGATTCGACCTCACGGTCGTCAACGCCCGCTGGGTCAAGCCGCTCGACCGGGAAGCGATCGCCGAGACGATCCTCCCGGGCTCGAGGCTCGTCACGGTCGAGGATCACGCGGTCGCCGGCGGATTCGGCTCGGCCGTCTCGGAAGCGCTCGCGGAGCTGAAGATCGAAGACGTCGAACACGTCTCGCTCGGCATTCCCGATCGCTTCGTCGCGCACGCCACCCAGAAGGAGCAATGGCGGGAGGTCGGCATCGACGAGGAGGGGATCGTCTCGGCGGCGAAGGGGCTCTTCGCCGCGAAGATCGCACGCCCGGTCGCCGTCCCCCGGAAGCGGTGAGAGGCGGCGGGCTCGCGCTCGGCGCCCTCCTCGTTTCCCTGGCCCTCCCGCTCCGCGCCGCCGAGATTCCCGCTCTCGTCGACTCCGGCTGGCAGACCCAGCGCCGCTGGTCGGCAGTCACGGCCAACGGGTCGTTCGTCTACGACTTCGCGCTGAACGCCTGGAACGGCGCGGGGAAGCTCAAGGAGTCGTTCACGCGCTCCGTCCGGGTCTCCAATCGCGGCGAGGAGCACCGGTCCGAGGTCCTCTCGGCGACGCGAGACGGACGGGACGTGACGGCGGAAGCGCGGGCGGAAGAGCTGAAACCGGGGCGTGCGAGGCCGAAGGCGAAGGACGATTTCCCGTCGCCCTTCGATCCCCGGTTCCGAGACCGGTACGCATTTTCCGAGGAGACCGCCGCGAACGGAGATCCGGTCCTCACCTTCCGTCCCCGCGCCCCGTTCGACGGAGCGATCGAAGGGACGGCGCAATACGACGCGGCGGGGTCCGTGCGGCGGGTCCACTTCACGCTCGCGAAGCGGCCCCGCTTCACGCGCCGGCTCGATTTCACGATCGAGATCGGCGCCGACGGCTACCCCGCCCGGGTCGAATCCGACGGCGAGGTTTCGCTCGTGGTATGGAAGCGGAGATTCGAATCGACGCTCCACCTGCGCGACGTCCGCGCGGGGGAGAAGGAGGCGCGGTGATCAACGGAATCGACTCCCACCTGGTGACGACCGGCAACGACCTTCCCGGCTACCGGATCACACGCACGGTCGGTCTGGTCCGCGGGATCGTCGTCCGGTCGCGGAGCGTCTTCGGGACGATCGGGGCGTCCCTCCAGACGCTCGTCGGCGGCAACATCTCGCTCTTCACGGAGCTCTGCGAGAAGACGCGGGAGGACGCCTACGAGCTGATGTTGAAGCACGCCTCCGAGCGGGGTGCCAACGCGATCATCGGGATGCGCTACGACGCCAACGAGGTGATGCAGGGCGTCACGGAAGTGCTGGCATATGGAACGGCGGTCACCGTCGTCGCGGAGAACCGTTAGAGATGATCGGGATGTTCCTCGCCGCGGCGATCGCCGCCGCGCCGGCACGGATGCCGACGAAGGCCGCCGTCGAGATTGCCGAGCAGGAGCGCGCGTTCGCGCGCACGTGCCGGGAAAAAGGGATGCGGGCCGCGTTTTCCGAATATTTCGCGCCGGACGCGATCGATTTCGAGCCGGGACCGGTGCCGGCCGCCGCGTCCCTCGGGAAGAACCCCGACGGGAGCGCTCCGTTCACGCTCGACTGGGAGCCGGTCGTCGCCGATGCCTCTTTCGCCGGCGACCTGGGGTGGGACACCGGGCCGTACGTCGTCACCGACCGCTCCGAGGCGAAGAAGCCGCCGCAGTACGGCTGGTTCTTCTCCGTCTGGCGCCGGCAGCCGGGCGGGCGCTGGAAAGTGGCGATGGACGTCGGCACGAGGAGCCCGGAGTCCTCCGGTCCGCTCCGCCCGGCCGCTTTGTCGGCGTTCCCGTCGGTCGCGGCCCGCCCTCCGTCGATTCGCTCCTCTCCCGAGGCGGACCGCGCCGCTCTCCTTGCCCGGGATCGGGCGTCTTTCCAGACGACGACCGCAGACCTGTGGCTGCCCGATGCCCGCCTCCACCGGGATGGCGAGGAACCGGTCGCCGGAATCGCGCGAATCGCCGGGGATCCGCGAAAGAGCGGTGCGTTTCGCGCTGCGCCGACGGGCGGCGGCGTCTCGCGATCCGGGGATCTCGGCTACACGTACGGGAGCTATGCCCTCGCGTCGGGCGAAAAGGGGTACTACGCGCGCGTCTGGAAGATGACGGAGAGCGGCGATTGGAAGATCGCGGCGCAGATCGAACGGCCCCTCCCGCCCGACAAGAAGTGACGCCGCGACCCGGGCTCGTCCGCCGCGCGGCGAAAGCCTGTCTTCCCGCGCCGGTCCGGCGATTCCTCCGGCTCGCCGCGCGGGAGGCCCCCTTCCGGCTTCGCGACCTTCCGGCCGACGTCGGCGATCTCCTCGGGCGAACGGCGCCCCTTCCGCCCGCCCGCCTTCGCCGCCGCGTCTCGCGCACGAGCAGCCGCCGCGAGTTCGAGGACGTCGGCCGCAACTGCGCCGCCGAGCTGGTCGCGGCGTTCGCGCGGGCTCGCCGGCCCGGGGAGGAGTACCGGCGATGGCTCGACTTCGGGAGCGGCGCCGGTCGGATCGCCCGCTACCTCGCCGCGTCCGGCGACGTTCCGGTACTCGTCGGCGTCGACGTGGACGGCGACCTGGTCGCGTGGACCGACCGCCATCTTTCCCCCTCGCGGTTCCGGCGGATTCCGCCGCTTCCGCCGACGGACCTTCCTGACGCCGGGTTCGACGTCGCGGTGTGCGTCTCGGTCTTCACCCATTTCGACGAAGAGATCGGCCGCCGATGGATCGCGGAGCTCGGAAGGGTGCTCCGCCCGGGCGGCATCTTCGTCGTTTCGACGCACGGCGCGGCGATCGCCGCCTCCCAGCCGTTGAGCGACGCGCAGAGGGAGCGGTTCTCGGCCTCGGGTTTCCTGTTCATTCGCGGGGGCGGCACGTTCAACGACGACGCCGCGTTCCACGCTGAACCCTACCTGCGGCGCGTGTGGTCGGAGTGGTTCGAGTTTGTGGAACGGGTGCCGCAGGGGTTGATGGGATTTCAGGATCTCTCGGTCTGGAAGCGGAAATGACTCCCGCCGCGGCCCGAGAGCACGTGAGCCGGTCCCTGGACGCGCCGGAGGACGGGCCCGGCCGGCCCGGCGAATCGGAACGAACCGGGTTCAGCTCGGAATGAAACGATGAAGCTCGGCGCGGTGGCTCGATGCTTTCGCCGCGCTTATTTGATGTGTTCCGCCTTCCACTGCATCGCCATGTGAATCCGATTCCTCCCGCTCGGGTGATCGAAGAACAGGATCTCTTCGAGCGTTCCCGGATCCAGCTTGCGATATTCCCCGAGGTGGAGCGCGGCCTGCGCCATGCCGTCGGGCTGCTGCGACGCGTTGATGCCGAAGATGTCCGCTTCGGCTTCCTGGGTCCGGATGATCGTGTTGAAGACCGGGGTCATCAGGAAGAAGTAGGCCGAGATGAGGAGGACCACGAGCGGAAGACCCGCGAGGTCGCCGATCGAGTCGATGTGCCACCGCGCCTCCGTCATCCCGCGGAGCCGGTCGAAGGCGAGACGCACGAGGGCGAAGCCGATCACGATCATGAGCCCGATCTCGAGGATCCCCTTGTAGACGTGATTGAGGACGTAGTGTCCCATCTCGTGTCCCATCACCGCCTCGATCTCGGGAAGGGAGCCGCGGTTCAGCAGGTTGTCGTTCATCGAGATCCGTTCGGTTCCCAGGAATCCGCTCACGTTGGCGGACATCCTCCTGGACTGGCGAGACGCGTCGAACTCGTACACGTCATGGACCCCGATCCCGTTCGCCCGCGCCATCGCGAGGATCGGATCGCGGACCTTCGGATCGTCGAGCTTCTTGTACTTGTTGAACAGGGGAGCGATGTAGACGGGCGCGATGAGGATGCCGACGACGAGGATGCCGACGGCGGTCAGCGAGCCCCAGAGCCACCAGGTCTTCGGAGTCCGGCGGAGCACGCCGTACAGCACGATCAGGGCGAGCCCTCCGAAGACCAGGTTCACCAGGAAGGCCTTCGCCTGGTCTCCCATCCACGGTCTGAAGGTCTGGTTCGCGAGGCCGTACTTGTGCTCGCGGAAGAATCCCTCGTAGACCGTCATCGGAAAGAGCACGACCGACGTGAAGACGAGATATTGCGCCCAGTAGAGCCCCGTCTGGATCGGTTTTCGCCGGCTGGTCCTCGCGGCGAAATCGCGCATCCGGACCGACAGGCCCGTCGAGAGAAGGAGGAGTGCGACGGCCGCGCCCGCGAGGAAGTCCCAGAGGATCAGCCAGTACCCGCCTTCGAAGTAGGCGTCCGAGCGCGCGCGCTGATCGGCGGGGACGCTCCCGAGATACGCGCGGGTGGCGACGTCGGGATCGAACGGCGTCCGCTCGCGCGCCGGCGCCGCGTTCGCGGCCGGCGAACCCCCGACCCCCTGGAGAGGGGGAGCCGAAGGCGTGGCGGTGGATCGCGCCGTACCGGCCGCGGGCGCGGATCGCGCCGGCGCCGCCGCCGCGAGGAGGATGAGAATCGGGATCACGGATCGGCGCATGTCGACCTCCGGGTTCGCCGAACAGTACGCGGCGATTCGAGAATTGTTTCCGCGAGCGTCCGGTAGAATCCTCTCATGATCCCGTTTCCCCCGGCGTTTCTCCGGTGACGATGCGCGCGGCCGTCCAGACGAGTCTCGGGAAGATGGATGTCCGCGAGGTCCCGCGCCCTTCCGCGGGGGCCGGAGAGGTCGTCGTCCGGGTCCGCGCCGCGCTGACCTGCGGAACGGATCGGAAGATCTTCGAGCGCGGACACGTGAAGTTCGCGCCCCCCCTCGTCATGGGCCACGAGTTCTCGGGCGACGTGGCGGAGGCGGGCGAATCCGCCGATTTCCGGGTGGGCGAGGCGGTCGCCGCGGGCCTCTCGGGACCCTGTGGCGAGTGCGAAGCGTGCCGATCCGGGGCCGAGAACCGGTGCGAGGCCGCTTCCCGCGCCCTCGCCTGGGGCGCTTTCGCGGAATACGTGCGCGTACCGGCGGGCGTCGTCCGGCGGAACCTCCATCGCAAGCCCCCCGGGCTCTCGTACGAAGCGGCCGCGCTCGTCGATCCGCTCGCCTCGGTCGTTCACGGATGGAGACGCCTCGTCTCCCCTCCCGTCGACCTGCTGGTCGTGGGAACCGGAGCGATCGGACTGCTGTGGATCGCGCTCGCTCGCGCGCGCGGCGTCGCTCGGATCGCCGCCGTCGGCCGGGGAGCGGATCGCCGGCGGCTCGCCGAACGGTGGGGCGCCCGGGTCACGGAAGCGGGTTCGCCGGCCCGAGCGGCGACGGTCGTCGAATGCGTCGGCACGCCCGACGCGTGGCGCGAGGCGTTCGACCGGACCCTCCCGGGCGGCGAGGTGTTGTTCTTCGGCGGATGCGCGCCGGGCGCGGAGGTCGTGCTCGACGCGGCGAAGATCCATTACGGCGAGGTGAGGGTGGGCGGGGCGTTCCATTACCGTCCGGAAGACGCCGCCGAGGCACTCTCGCTCCTCGCCTCCGGCGCCATCGATCCCGCGCCCCTCTTCTCGGGCGAAGGGACCTTGTCCGACCTCCCCGCGTTCTTCGAGCGGATGCGCCGATCGGAGGGGATCAAGTACGTGGTGCGGCCGTGATCGTCTTCGGAACGGACGCGGAGGGCCGGCCGGAGCTTTCGGAGCGGGACGTCCCGGAGATCGGCCCGGGCGAGGCGCTCGTGAAGGTCGCCGCCTGCGGAATCTGCACCTCGGACACGCTCGAGTGGTACCTGAAGAAGAAATCGCCGGTCGTCATCGGCCACGAGCCGGCGGGAACGATCGTGTCGCTCGGCGGGAGCGTCGGCCACCTCGCGCTCGGCGACCGGGTCTTCGTCCATCACCACGCGCCCTGCCTCGCCTGCCGGTTCTGCCGGCGCGGGCGCTACGTCCTGTGCGAGACGTGGAAGCGGACGCGTCTGGATCCCGGCGGGATGGCGGAGTACGTGCGGGTCCCCGAGACGAACCTGTCGCGCGACACCCTGAAGATTCCGGACGCGCTGCCGATCGAGGCAGGTTGCCTGGTCGAGCCGCTGGCGACGGTCGTGAAGGCGTTCTCGCGCGGCCGGTTCACGTCCGGGATGTCGGTCCTCGTGATCGGGCTCGGGGTGATGGGGCAGATGGCGGTCGCGCTCGCGCGGCGCCTCGGCGCCTCGCGGGTCTTCGCCTCGGACCGCGTCAAGGAGCGGCTCGAATACGCGGAGCGTTTCGGAGCCGACGAGGTGATCGACGTCGGCCGTCGCCCGGCGTCGTCGGTCGTCGCCGTGCGGACCGGGGGAGCGGGCGTCGATTTCGTGTTCGTCGGGCCCGGCTCGATCCCGGCGATGGAAGAGGGGATCGCGTGCGCGGGACCGGGCGCGTCGGTCGTGTTCTTCACGATGGCGGAGCCGGGAAAGCGTCTCGTCATCGAGCCGAACGCGTTCTACTTCCGCGAGATCGACCTCGTCTCCTCGTACTCCTGCGGTCCGGAGGACACGCGCGAGGCGATGGATCTGATCGCCGGAGGGGGATTTCCCTGGCGGCAGTTCATCACGCACCGCTTCCCGCTTTCCGAAGCGCCGGAGGCGTTCCGGAAGGTCCGGCAGGCGACCGATGCCTTGAAAGTGATCGTGGAGTTCCCCGCATGACATCGTTCCGGCGGAAGGGCGGATCCGAGCGCCCGCCCGTCCGTCTCCACATCGGATCCGGGCTCCGCCACCTGCCGGGCTGGATCAACGTCGATCATCAGCGGCATCCGGGAGTCGATCGGGTCCTCGACGTGCGCCGAGGGCTTCCGTTCACGGACGTCGCGGCGATCTTCGCCGAACACTTCCTCGAGCACCTGCCGCTCGACGAGGGAACCGCGTTCCTCCGCCGCTGTCGGGCGATCCTCCGCCCCGACGGAATCCTGCGCCTTTCGACGCCGAACCTCGCCTGGGTGATCGCGACGCACTTCCGCGTCGACGACACGATCGACCCGGAAGGGGCCTTTTCCGACTGTGTCGGAATGAACCGCGCCTTCTACGGCTGGGGACATCGGTTCCTGTACAACCGCGGGACCCTCGCTCTCGTCCTCCGGTCGGCGGGTTTCGCCGACGTCTCCTTCCATGCTTACGGAGAGAGCGCGAATCCCGACCTTCGCGGGCTGGAAGGGCACGAGAAGTCGGCGGATTCTCCCGAGCTGCCCCACGTCCTGATCGCGGAGGCGTGGGGAAGCGTCGCCTCCCCGCCGGCGCTCCCTCAGCTCCTCGTCACCGAGCTGGAGCGCGACCTCCGGTCCCGCTGACTCAGCCGAGTTCCGCCTTCCGCAGGCGCAGGGCGTTCCCGATCACGGAGACCGACGAGAAGCTCATCGCGGCCGAGGCGATCATCGGCGAGAGCAACAGGCCGAAGAAAGGATAGAGCGCGCCCGCGGCGAGCGGAATTCCGACCGCGTTGTAGACGAACGCGAAGAAGAGATTCTGCCGGATGTTCCGCATCACGGCGCGCGAGAGCCGGACGGCCCGCACGATTCCCCGGAGGTCACCCTTCACGAGCGTGATCCCCGCGCTCTCGATCGCCACGTCCGTCCCGGTCCCCATCGCGATCGAGACGTCCGCCTGCGCGAGCGCCGGCGCGTCGTTGATCCCGTCTCCGGCCATCGCGACGACGTGCCCCTCGCGCTGCAGGCGCGTCACGATCTCGCGCTTCCCGTCCGGGAGGACGCCCGCCTCGACCGACTCGATTCCCGCGCGCCGCGCCGCCGCCTCCGCGGCCGGCCGCGCGTCGCCGGTGACGAGGCGGACCGCGAGCCCGGCCCGGCGGAGCGCGGCGACGGCGGACGCAGCGGACTCCTTCAAGGGATCCGCGACCGAGACCACCCCCGCCGGCCGCCCGTCGACCGCCACGAGAAGCACGGTCTCGGCTTCCCGCTCTCGCGCGGCGGCGAGCGGTTCGAGCGGGCCCCCGTCGACTCGCGCATCGGAGAGGAGCGCGCGGTTGCCGACGGCGACGCGGCGCCCCGCGGCTTCGCCCTCGACGCCCTTCCCCGTCACCGAACGGAACTCCTTCGCCGCGTCGACCGGGAGGCCGCGCCGGCCGGCTTCGGCGATGAGCGCCGCCGCGAGCGGATGTTCGCTCGCGCGCTCGAGGCTCGCCGCGAGCCGGACGATCTCCCCGGCCTCGAAGCCGGGGAGCGCTTGAACCCACGAAACGCGGGGTTTTCCCTCGGTCAGCGTGCCGGTCTTGTCGAGGACGATCGTGTCGGCCTTGCCGAGGGTCTCGAGGGCCGCCGCGTCGCGGACCAGGACCCCCGAATGCGCGCCGCGCCCCGTGCCGACCATGATCGACATGGGGGTGGCCAGGCCGAGCGCGCAGGGGCACGCGATGATCAGCACCGCGACCGCGTTCACGAGGGCGTAGGCGAAGCGCGGGTTCGGGCCGAACAGGGCCCACACCGCGAAGGTCGCCGCGGCCGCGAGCACGACGCCCGGAACGAAGAAGCCCGAGACGCGGTCGGCGATCCGCTGGATCGGCGCGCGGCTGCGCTGGGCGGAGACGACCGAGCGCACGATCCGGGCGAGGAGCGTCTGTCCGCCGACGCGGTCCGCGCGCATGACGATCGCGCCGGTGCCGTTGATCGTGCCCGTCCGCACTTCGTCCCCCGCGCTCTTCTCGACCGGGACGGGCTCCCCGGTCAGCATCGATTCGTCGATCGACGTCCGTCCCTCGAGGACGATTCCATCGGCGGGAACGCGCTCTCCCGGCCGGATCCGCAGGCGGTCGCCGGCCGCGATCGCCTCGACCGGGACGTCCTCCTCGCGTCCGCCGGCGGCCACGCGGCGGGCGGTCTTCGGCGCCAGAGCCAGGAGCCCGCGGATCGCGCCGGTGGTCTTCGCGCGGGCCGTGAGCTCGAGCACCTGGCCCAGGAGAACGAGGGTCGTGATCACGGCCGCGGGCTCGAAGTAGAGGGGAAGATGGCCGTGCGGGCGGAAGGAGTCGGGGAAGAGGCCGGGAGCGAGCAGGGCGGCGACGCTGTCGAGATACGCGGCTCCGGTGCCGATCCCGATCAGCGTGAACATGTTGAACGCGCGGTTGACGAGCGAACGCCAGGCGCGCGCGAAAAAGGGCGCGCCGCCCCACAGAACGACGGGAGTCGCGAGAACGAATTGGAGCCATCCCGGCCCGATGTGAGCCATCGAGAGGGCGAGGAGGGGAACGGTGAGGACGAGCGAGATCCGGAACCGCCGGGACATCGACACGAGCTCCGGATCCTTCCCGGCCTCGAGCGTCACCTCGACCGGCTCGAGCGCCATGCCGCAGATCGGGCAGATGCCCGGGCCGATCTGGCGGACCTCCGGGTCCATCGGGCAGGTGTAGACGCCGGCGTCGGGGGCCTCGGGGGCCGGCTCCGAGCGGGCCCCCGTTCCGAGGTAAGCGTCGGGATTCGCCCGGAATTTCGCGGCGCATTCCGGCCGGCAGAAGAAATACGTCTTCCCGCCCCGCTCGACTCTCGCTGCGGCGCGGGCGGGATCCACGGTCATTCCGCAGACGGGATCGCGCTCTCCCGCCGGGGCCGCGGCCGGCATCGAGGGAAGGGAAGGCATCGACGGCAGCGGTCCGTGCATCGGGGTCATCGGTACGGGGACGGCGCCGGGAGCGAGGAACTTCGCCGGGTCCGCGCGGAATTTCGCCGCGCATCCCGGATTGCAGAAGAAGTACTCCTTCCCGGCATGCGTCTCGCGCGCGGGGGCGCGCTCGGGATCCACGGCCATCCCGCAGACCGGGTCGACGGCGCTCTTCATCGGGTCCTCCGGGCTCGCGGGGCGGCCAGCCGTTCGAGCAGCTCCTGGACGGCGGGACCGGATTCGGGCCGCAGCGCGTAGAAGGTCATCCGCCCTTCCGGGCGGTCGACCAGGAGCCCGGCGTTCTTGAGGATCTTCAGGTGAAACGACAAGCGAGGCTGCGAGGCGCCGAGCTCGGCGGAAAGATCGCAGACGCAGCGTTCGCCGCGGGAAAGGGTCGCGAGGATCGCCAGCCGGGTCGGCTCGGCGAGGGCGCGGGCGGTCGCCGCGGCGGCCGCGAACCGGTTCGTCTTCATCGACATCGATCGATAATATCAAGAGTGGTTGATTTATTCCGGCGACCCCGGTCTGTCGGATCGTCGGCCGGCTGAATCTACAGCCCGATATCGTCGGCGATCGGTTTGAGCGCCTCGATCACGAACGCGACGTGCTCCGCGAGGGGGCGCCCGACGGCGTCGGCGCCTCCGTAGACGTACGAGCGGTCGACCGATCTCGCGAACGCCTTGTCCTTGAGCTTCTTCAGGACCGATTCGGGAGGGAGGTCGGCGATCTTCTTCGTCGGGCGCACCTTGACGCACGCCCCGATGAAGCCGACCGTCTCGTCGCAGGCGTAGATCGCTTTCTTCAGCGGCGTGTCCCGCGGGATCTTCATGTAATCGGCGTGCGAGCAGATCGCTTCGACGATCTCCTCGGGGTAGCCGCGCTCCCGGAGGATCCCGCCGCCCACGTGAAGGTGCGTCTCCTCGGTCGGGTTCTGCTCGTAATCGAAATCGTGCAGGAGGCCGACGATGCCCCAGGTTTCCAGACGGGCGGGATCGGTCTCCCCAAACCAGCGCGCGTAGGCCCGCATGGCTTCCTCGACCGCGCGGCCGTGCTTGCGGAGGGCGTCCGATTTCGTGAATTCGTGGAGGAGGCGTTCGGCGTCGGTGCGGTTCGGCATACGGAAGAATCATAGCGGCGCGGAGCCGCCGCTTTCCGCGGCGATCTTTCGGCGTTCCCCGCCTCGCCTCGATCGCTTCGCCAAGGCGTTCTCGGGGAACGGGTTGTCCGCGTCCGGAGCGTGCCGGGGAAATGCCGGGTGAGGTCCGGCCTCCGCCGCGATGGGAGATACCCGGGGAAGCGCGCGATTCGCAGTGCACATGAAACTGTGCATCCTGTGCAGATTTTCTATTGCAGTATTTCGATCCGAGGTTGACTTTTGACACTTCGAACTTAGAATCCTGCAGTCCACGCAAAAAAAGGAGGACGCGATGGCGAAGGGCAACGGCGGCAAGGGGGGGAAGGTGTTGAAGTTCGACGCGTCGGGAGGGGGCCTCTCGAAAGCGGAGATCCTGAAGGTCTGCGAGCAGGAGAACGTCCGCTTCATGCGTCTCCAGTTCACGGACATCCTCGGGATCATCAAGAACGTCGAGATCCCGCGATCCCAGTTCTCGAAGGCGCTCGACGGCGAGATCCAGTTCGACGGCTCGTCGATCGAGGGATTCACCCGGATCGAGGAATCCGACATGAACCTGGTGCCGGACCTCGACACGTTCGCGATCTACCCGTGGTTCCACAAGGACGAGCGGGTGGGCCGACTGATCTGCGACGTCCACAATCCGGACGGCAGCGCGTTCGCCGGATGCCCGAGGCTCGCGCTGAAGAAGCAGATGGACAAGGCGGCCGCGCTCGGCTACACCATGGTGACCGGCCCCGAAGCCGAATTCTTCCTCTTCCGTCGCGACGCCAACGGCGACCCGATCATCGACACCCACGACGAGGGCGCGTATTTCGACCTGACGCCCGTCGATCGCGGCGAGGAAGCGCGCCGCGACATCGTCGTCGCGCTCGAGCAGATGGGCTTCGAGGTGGAAGCCGCCCACCACGAGGTCGCGCCCGGGCAGCACGAGATCGACTTCAAGTACGCCGATGCCGTCACCACCGCCGATCGCGTTTCGACGTTCCGTTTCATCGTGAAGAAGGTCGCCCTCGATCACGGCCTCCATGCCACGTTCATGCCGAAGCCGATCTTCGGGGTGAACGGCTCGGGGATGCACGTCCACCAGTCCTTCATCGACAGCAAGGGGAACAACGCGTTCTACGACGCGAAGGCCAAGTGGGAGCTCTCGAAGACCGCGCTCCATTACACCGGCGGGATCCTGCGGCACGCGACGGCGTTCGTCGCGGTCACGAATCCTCTCGTCAACTCCTACAAGCGGCTCGTGCCCGGGTACGAGGCGCCGGTCAACGTCGCCTGGTCGATGCGGAACCGCTCGCCGATGATCCGCGTTCCCGCCCGGCGCGGAATGGGGACCCGGATCGAGGTGCGCATGCCGGACCCGTCCTGCAACCCGTACCTCGCTTTCGGCGCGATGCTCGCCTCGGGGATGGACGGCGTGAAGCAGAAGATGGACCCGGGCGAGCCGGTCGATCGCAACATCTTCGAGATGTCGCAGCGGGAGAAGCGCCGCCTGAAAATCGACGAGCTGCCGGCGAACCTCTCGGAAGCCTGCGACAACCTCGAGAAGGACACGGTCGTGAAGGATTTCCTCGGCGAGCACATCCTGACGCATTTCCTCGAGGCGAAGCGCTCGGAGTGGGCCGAGTACATCTCGACGGTCCAGCCCTGGGAAACGGAGCGATATCTCGACAAGTACTGACCGGTTTTGACGAGATCCGGAACGGGCGGGAGCGATCCCGCCCGTTTTCTTGTTCGCGCCCCCTTAAAGGTACGGCAGTGAGGCGGGACGAGGCGCGAGCGAGACGCGCACTCACAGACCGCCGGCCCCGAAGGCGTACCGGAGCGTACGTCACAGGGGCCGGCGGTCGAGGACGCGCGAAATCGCTCGATGCATCGGCCCGCCTGCTAGTATTCATTCGATGGCGAACCTCGAGCACCTCCGCGCGCTGATGTCGCCCGATTGGGCGGCGTGGCGAAAGTCGAATCCCTCGGTGACGCCCGACTTCACGGGCGCCGATTTCACCGACAAGGACCTTTCCGGAAAGGACCTTTCCCGGACGGACCTCTCCCGGGCGCAGTTCGCCGGGACCCGCCTGGACCGGGCGGACCTCTCCCGCGCGGCTCTCAAGGACGCGGTGTTTCGGAACGTCTCCGCCCGCGGCGCGGTCTTCGACCAGGCGAGCCTCGACTATCTGGACCTCTCCGATTGCCATTTCCCGGAAGCGAAGTTCACGAACGTCAGCGCCCGGAACACGTCGTTTGCCGGGAGCGACTTCTCGGGCGCGGACCTCGAGGGGCTGCGGGTCGAGGGGAGCGATCTCTCCCGCGCGAATTTCTCCGCCGCGCGTCTGGTCAACGCGAACCTCCGGAACGCGAAGCTCATCGGCGCGACGTTCGAAGGCGCGAATCTCCAGGGCGCGTCGCTGGAGGGGGTCGCCTATCAGCGCGGCATTCTCTCGCGCGCCAATCTCGAAGGCGCGAACCTGCGCCAGGCCGATTTCACGGAGGCGGACTTCCGATCGGCGCGGCTCGTCGAGGCGTCTCTCCGCCAGGCGACCGTCACCGGGGCCGACTTCGAGGGCGCGAACCTCGAGCGCCTCGACGCGGACCAGGCCGTCGCGCCCGCGGCGAATTTCAACCGCGCGAAGATGGGCGGCTCCCGGTGGACGAAGGCGGACCTTCGCCGCATCCACCTCCTCGACGCGACCGGCGAGGGGGTGAGCTTCACCGAGGCCAAGATGTCCGACGTCGATTTCCGGGTGCTGAAGCTCCAGCGGTGCACCTTCGCCGGGGCGGACTGCTCGAACTCCATCTTCCGGCGCACGATGCTCAAGGGGCACAACTTCGCCAACGCCAAGTTCGTCGGCGCCGACGCCGCCGAATGCGTCGCCGAGGAGGTGAGCTTCGTCCGGGCGAACCTCTCCGGCGCGAATTTCCGGCAGGCGAACCTCAAGCGGGCCGACTTCACGAACGCCCAGGCGCCGGCCGCGGACTTCTCCGGGACGCTCCTCATCGCGGCGATCTTCCGGAGCGCGAACCTCTTCGACGCCGACTTCCGGTTCGCGCGCGCGATCGGGGCGGATTTCACGGGCGCGACTCTCAAGAGCGCCGATTTCGGAAACGCCGACCTGTCGGAGGCGATCTTCAAGAAGACCCGGATCTGGGGAGCGACCGCCAAGAAGGCGAAGATCGCGGGCTCCGCGAGTTACCTGTTCTCTCTCTCGTCGTCCTTCTCCGGCGCCAAGCAGAAGCAGAAGGCCGCCGACGACGCGAAAGAGCGGGAACGCCAGCGTCGGATCCACGCCCTGGCGACGGAGGCCGAGAAGAAGCCGCCCCACGCGACGGGGAGATAGGAACCGCACCCCGCCGGCTCGCGTCCCGCCGCGCCTCCTCGCCATGCCGAGCGGCGAACTCCTCGTCATGCCCACCGTTCGGAAGACGAGGTAGACACCCGCCCTTCCTTCTCCGTACACCGGTGTCGCGCGGCGAACGGACGCCGTGCCGAACGGATCGAACGGATCGCGCGGTCGCGCGCGATAGAATGGAGTCAATGAAAGGCGTGGAAAAGATCCGCCGGGCGCTGCTCGGCGGCCATCCGGTGATCTACGTGCAGACCTGGGAAGAGGGGCGCGTCGAGCGGGTCGTCGGCCACTTCGCGAAGTCGTTCTATCAGAAGCCCGCGTCGATGGGCGTGTGGTCGATCGTCGACGGGCTGAAGGAAGACGGAAAGGCCGTTCCCGACACCCGGGACCCCCTGAAGGCGCTCGCGGCGATCATCGGCGGCACCGGTCCTGCCTTCTACCTGATGAAGGATCTTCCCGGGGCGATGAACGGCGAAGGCCACCATCCCGAGCTCACCCGGCTCATCCGGGACGCCTACCGGGCGCTCAAGGACAAGGGGCGGTTCCTCTTCCTCGTGTCGCCGCGGCTCTACATCCCCGAGGACGCGAAAAAGGAAGTCTTCTACCTCGAGTACGAGCTCCCCGACGAGGTCGAGATCACCAAGATCCTCGACACGGTCCTGAAGTCCCGGCTCGACGAAGGGGGAATCTCGGAGAGCGACCGCAAGCGCCTCGCGCTGGCGCTGAAAGGCCTCACCGCCGACGAGACCGGCCACCTGCTCAACAAGGTCTTCGCGGCCCGCCGCGCCTTCGACGAGGGCGCTTTCCAGGAGGTGCTCGCCGAGAAGGAGCAGATGTCGAAGAAGGAGGGGGTCCTCGAATTCGTCCCCCCCAAATTCACGATCGACGATCTCGGCGGCTACGAGAACCTGAAGGAGTGGCTGATCAAGCGCAAGGCGCTCTTCTCCCGCGAAGCGCTGGAAGCGGGAATTCCCATT
Source organism: Thermoanaerobaculia bacterium (assembly GCA_035717485.1). Lineage (NCBI taxonomy): Bacteria > Pseudomonadati > Acidobacteriota > Thermoanaerobaculia > Thermoanaerobaculia bacterium. The sequence continues at coordinate 23,190 of DASTIQ010000214.1, forward strand.
CCGAGCGGAATCCTGCTCATGGGGATGTCGGGGTGCGGCAAGAGCCTCGGCGTCAAGGTGATCTCGACCCTCTGGAACCTGCCGCTCTTCCGTCTCGACATGAACAACGTGTTCTCGGGGGCCGCCGGCAACGCGGAGATGGCCTTCCTGAAGGCGCTCCGGACCGTGGAAGCGGCTGCGCCGGCGGTCCTCTGGATCGACGAGATCGAGATGGGCGTCGGCTCGACCGGCCAGGGCGACTCGTCGATGTCGCGCATCTTCGCGGGATTCCTGACCTGGATGCAGGAGAAGGATCCGTTCGTCTTCGTCGCCGCGACGGCCAACCGGATCCATCTCCTGCCGGCGGAGATCATCCGGAAGGGGCGCTTCGACCAGGTCTTCTTCGTCGACCTCCCCAACGAGGAGGAGCGCAAGCAGATCTTCGGCATCCATCTCGCCCGCAACCGGCAGGACCCTTCGAAGTTCGACCTCGTGTTCCTGGCCAAGGCGACCAAGGGATGGAACGGCGCCGAGATCGAGCAGGCCGTCGTCTCCGCGGTCGTCGACGCGTACTCGGAGAAGCGGCAGCTGACGGAGCAGGACCTGTACAAGATGATCTCGGCGACCGTGCCGCTCTCGGTGACGATGGAGGACCAGATCAAGGCGATCAAGAGCTGGGCCCACGACCGGGCGATCTCCGCCTCGAAGTAGCCAGCGCGGACCGACCGCAGCCTCGACTCGGCGCGACGCGCTGATCCAGCGACGAATAAGGTTCTCTCTCGTGGCGCGACGATTTATCGTGGGCTACGAATTTTGCGGGGCGGGGTGAGACGCGAGCGAGACCGGGATGCGGGCCGCCCCGCGCCGTCCCGAGGAGTACCGGAGCGTACGTTGAGGGCGGCGCGGGGAGGGACGCGCCCGTAGTCGCTCGATGTATCGCCCCGCCGCTAATTCCATGACGGGTTGGCTTCGCCCCGATAAGGCCCCAGAAAATCGGTGGCTTCCTTCCACCCGGCGAGCCGCGACGCGATCGCCTCGAAGCGCTCGGCGAGGGAATCCGTCTCGAGGAGCTTCTGGAGGTCGGGAGGCGACCATCGGAGCCTCAGCGCGAGCTCGCCGGAGAGTCGTTCCGGGGACATCGATTCCGAAGGCAGCGGCGGCAGATCCATCTCCGCCTGGAGCGCGCCGAAGAGCGCCCGCGCGCTCCGGATCGCCCGGTTCTCGGCGGACGCGTCGGGAAAGCCCCGCGCCGGAACGAGATCGACGGAGGCGATCCGGTACGGCGCCGGGGGCTCCTCCGAGAGGATCCGGAAACGCCACGCCCCTTCCAGAATGATGTTGAAGCGCCCGTCGTCGAGGATCTCCTGTTCGACGATGCGCCCCGCGCCGCCGAGCGGGAGGACCGGCAACGGCTCCCGGAGCGGGCGGGTCGCGTCGATCATCGCCATCCCGATCATCCTCTCTCCCTCGAGCGCGTCGGCGACCATCGCCCGGTACCTCGGCTCGAAGATGTGGAGAGGAAGGAGCGTTCCGGGGAACAGAACGACGCCGGGGAGAGGGAAGACCGGGATTCGGGCGGCGGTCACGCCGCTCCGGCGTTCGTGCCCGGAGAGGAGGAGCTCGCGGCGTCGCCGTCGTTCCCGATCGCTTCGACCGGGCAGGAGTCGATCGCTTCCTGACAGGCCGCTTGCTCCTCCGGGTTCGCCGGCTGCCGGCTGACGAAGGAGTAGCCCTTGTCCTCTTCGCGGCGGAAGTTGTTCGGGGCGGTGACCCGGCACACGTCGCAGTCGATGCACTGCGTGTCGACGTAATACTTTCCCGGCGCGTTCTCCGGGTACCGGTCGTTCGGGTCGGCCATCCCGTCCACGATAGCATCGGGTTCCGGCTCCCGCAACGCGCACGATAAGATCGTTTTCGGTGTTGTATCGATTCGAAAACGCCGTCAAGGCGTACGGTCCGAAGGACGTCCTGAAGGGCGCCTCGTGGCAGCACAATCCGGGCGAAAAAGTCGGCCTGATCGGGAAGAACGGCGCCGGGAAGACGACCCTCCTGCGCCTCGTGCTCGGGCGGGAGGAGACCGATGCCGGCCGGGTCGTCCGGGCGACGAACATCCGGATCGGCGCCGTCGACCAGACGATCGACCCGGAGCTCGCCGACCCGCTCGAAGACTTCGTGGCCGGCGCTTTCGAGCATCTCCACCGGATCGAATCGGAGATGCGCGCGATGGAGCACCGGATGGCGGAGGGGGAGCACGACACGCTCGGCGACGCGTACGACCGGCTGCAGCACCGGTTCGAGAACGAAGGCGGCTATGCGATGCACGCGGAGATCGAGCGGATGCTCTCCGGGCTCGGCTTCGCCCGGAGCGACTTCTCCCGGCCGATGGCCGAGCTCTCGGGGGGGCAGAAGAACCGCGCGATGCTCGCCCGGGCGCTCCTCGGCCAGCCGGACGTCCTCCTGCTCGACGAGCCGACCAACCACCTCGACTACTCGGGAATGGAGTTCCTCGAGGAGTACCTCGCCGCGAGCCGGAACGCCTTCCTCACGGTCTCGCACGACCGCCGGTTCCTGAACCGCGTCTGCACGAAGATCCTCGAGCTCGAATTCGGACGCCTGACCGAATATCCCGGCAACTACGATGCGTACCGCGCGCAGAAAGCGGAGCGCCTGCTCTCCTCGGTCCGCGCCTACGAGAAGCAGCGCGAGCACATCGAAAAAACCGAGGAGTTCATCCGGAGGAACATCGCCGGCCAGAAGACGAAACAGGCCCGCGGCCGGCGCACTCACCTCGAGAAGCTCGAGCGGCTGGAGAACCCCGTGGAGGATGCGACGGAGGTCGCCTTCCGGTTCGCGCCGGACAAGAAAGGGGGGCGCACGTTCCTCCGCGCGCGCCACCTCGACGCCGGGTACGCTCCGGGGACGCCGATCGTCGGCGACGTCGACTTCGAGCTCCTGCGCGGCGAGCGGATGGCGATTCTCGGCGAGAACGGCACCGGGAAATCGACGATCCTCCGGACGCTCGCGGGCCGCCTCGTGCCCCTCGCGGGTTCGGTCGAGCTCGGCTACGAGGTCTCGATCGGCTACTACGACCAGGAGCTCCGCGATCTCGATCCGCGGAAGCGGGTGATCGACGCGATCTGGGATCTCCATCGCACCGAGACGGAGCTCGAGGTGCGGTCCTATCTCGCGCTCTTCGACTTCCGGGAGGACGAGGTGTTCGCGCCCGTCTCCGGGCTCTCCGGCGGAGAGAAGGGGAGGTTGACGCTCGCCGTCGTGATGAAGCAGAACCACAACCTACTTCTCCTCGACGAGCCGACGAACCATCTCGACCTCGACTCGCGGGAAGCGCTCGAGCAGGCCTTGCAGGACTTTCCCGGCGCGATCCTGTTCGTCTCGCACGACCGGACGTTCGTCGACCGCCTCGCGACCGAGGTCCTCGACGTGGACCGGGGGCGGGCCGTCAAGATGCCCGGAAACTACACGGCGACCGCCGCCGCCCGCCGGGAACGCCGGCTTCGTCCCGCCGAGCCGCTCCGCCCGTCCGGGGAGCCGGGCCCGCCTCGCGTCGCGGCGGCGGC
>DASTIQ010000215.1 GCA_035717485.1 Thermoanaerobaculia bacterium
GGCGGTCGTGCTCTGCGTCGAGATCCTCGAGGCCTCGGGAGCTGTCGGCGAACCGGCGCGGATGCAGGCGACCAACGTCTTTCGCCGGGAGGACGGCGGCTGGCGGATGGTCCATCATCATGCGTCGGCGATGCCGGAGGCCGGCGAGCAGGAAGAAGAAACCATCAACTAGCGGGCGGGCGATACATCGAGCCATACGGGCGCGGGCCGTCCGTGCCGCCCTCGCCGTACGTTCGCCAGTACGACTCGGGACGCCGCGGCCGACCCGCATCCCGTCTGGCTCGCGTCTCGCCGCACCTCATCGACGTCGCAACTGACAAACGCTCGACGAAGTGAGAGGAGCTCCGGACCCCGACTGAGCTTCAGTCGCGTGCCCCGAGGAACTCCGTTTCCAGCGAGACGCCCGCAGAAATTCGGCGCAGCCGCTCGGAGAGCTCGTCCGCGGCCCGTTCGAGGATCGTTCTGGGATAGGGCGCGAGTCGGTCGATGACGAAGTAGGCGTTCTTCGTCTCGGGGACGAGGCGCGTGCGCCGGCATTGCCGCCAGTTCCAGCGGCGGCACGTCACTCCGGCCGAATCCTTCCAGACGATCTCGCCCCGATCGGGATGTTCCGGCGTCCCGTCGCCCGAGAGGAGATCGAACGGCTCGGAGCCGTCCGCGAAGGCGAGCGTCAGGTCGCTCTCGAGCCGGTCGAGATCTTCCCCGCCGGCCGGCAGGACGTGCCGGAGGCTCACGGCGTTGTAGGCGTCGACGACGCGGTTGATCGGAGGAATTTCCTCGCCTTTCAGGACGCGCTTGACGAGCGCCTCGGCGGAGCAGAGGAACTTCGACGGCTTCGCGCCGAACGCCGAGAACGCCGATCGCCAGGCCGCCAGGTGCGGGTGCGCCGAAGCCGGCTCGACGACGGAGGCCCGGACGCGGGCCTCCGCGTCGCGCAGCCAGGAGGAGCTCTCGGCGCCGCTGTCGCCGTTGTCGAGGCCGTGGGCGTAGACGACGGCCGCGGTGTATCCGGAGAACCTCTCGAGAACGGCCGGTTCGATCCGCAGGCGCGGCATCAGGCGCGAATCAGACGACGCCGAATTTCTTCCCGACCTTCCGGAAGGCTTCGACGGCGAAGTCGAGGTCTTTCGTCGAGTGGGCGGCGGAGATCTGGCAGCGCAGGCGCGCGTGTCCGTGCGGAACGACGGGGAAGCCGAATCCGGAGACGTAGACCCCCTCGTCGAAGAGCGCGGCGGACATCGCGAGCGCCTTCGCCGTGTCGCCGACGATCACCGGCACGATCGGATGCGGCCCGTCCGGGATCGTGAAGCCGGCATTCTTGATCTCGTTCCGGAAATGGAGCGCGTTCGCCCGGAGCTTCTCGACGGGCGAGGGGTCCTCCATCAGCATCCGGAAGGCCTCGAGCGATCCGCCGACGACGGCGGGAGGGAGCGAGTTCGAAAAGAGGGACGTCCGCGAGCGCTGCCGCAGCAGCTCGACGAGCGCCTTCGGCCCCGTGACGAACCCGCCGGCGGCCGACCCCATCGCCTTGCCGAGGGTTCCGGTCGTGATCGGGATCTTTCCGTGGATTCCCTCTTCCTCCGCGGTGCCGCGGCCCGTCTTTCCGAGGACGCCGGTGGCGTGCGAGTCGTCGACGGCGAGGACGGCGCCGTGCTCTTCGGAGATCGAGAGGAGAGCGGGAAGGTCGGCGAGCTCTCCCTCCATCGAGAACACGCCGTCGGTGATCATCATCTTGTAGCGGGAGGTGGTGTCCTCCTCGAGCATCTTCTCGTAGGCGTCGTAGTCGGAATGCGGAACCTTGTACCGCTTCGCCTTGCACAGCCGAACGCCGTCGATGATCGACGCGTGGTTGAGCTCGTCGGAATAGAGCCCGTCCGCTTCCTCGAGGACGGCCGGGAAGAGCCCTTCGTTGGCGTTCCAGCACGACATGTAGAGGATCGTCGCTTCCGTCTCGAAGAATTCCGAGATCGTCTCCTCGAGCTCGAGGTGGATCCGCTCGGTGCCGCAGATGAAGCGCACCGAGCCGAGTCCGGCTCCCCACCGGTCGATCGCCTTCTTCTGCGCCTCGCGGATCCGCGGATGGTTCGCGAAGCCGAGATAGTTGTTCGAGGTGAGCATCAGGACGTCCTTGCCGTCGACCTTCACGTGCGCGTCCTGCGGAGATTCGAGCACGCGCTCGGTCTTCAGCGTCTTCGCCTCTTTCAGCTTGTCGAGCTCGGACTGGAGATGTTCGAAGAAGTCAGGCATGGGAACCTCCGTTGGATCTGGAGATTGCTTCGCTCCGCTCGCAATGACCGCGAGGAGGTTCGGCTACGCATCGAGGCTCTCGGGCGCGGTGAGGCGCGAGCCCGACGGGATGCGGGCGCCCGAGCCCGCGGCCGCGGCGTACCGAGGCGTACGTCAAGGCCGCGGGTCGGGGCGCACGCGCCCGTCCGGCTCGATGCATCGCCGCGCCCATCCTCATCAGGGACGGCCGTTGGGGTAGAAAACCACTTTCATCGCCTTCCGGTCGGCCAGCAACGCCTGCGCCTCGTGGAACCGCTCCAGTCCCTCGAACTCGTGCGAAACGAAGTCGTCGACCTTGAGGCCGGCCTTGAGGAGATCGAGCATCTTCACCCACGTCGCGAACATCTGCCGCCCGATGATCGCCTTCATCGTGACGCCCTTGTAGATCAGGTCGCGCGAATAGTGATGGAGCGTCACGGCGTTGCCCCGGGGCAGACCCAGGAGCGACATCCACCCTCCCGGATAGATCGCCTCGAGCCCGAGGTTGATCGACGGCTCGGCTCCGGAGAGCTCGAGCACGACGTCGGCGCCGCCTCCCAGCGCTTCGCGAAGAGCCGCCGCGGGTTCTTCCATTCCGCGGAGGTTCAGCGCACGGACGTTCCGCGCTCCGCGCGTCTGCTTCCACCGGTTCGCCTCGGCGATCGCGTGCTCGTTGACGTCCGTGATCCCGATCGCGGACGCGCCCGAAACCCGGGCGATCTCGGCACAGAAGGCGCCGATCGGTCCGAATCCGAGGATCGCGACGGACTTCCCGGAAAGGTCGACGACCTGCGTCGTGTGCACGGCGTTGCCGAGCGCGTCGAGGAATGCCCCCACCTTGGGCGGAACGATCGCCCGGTCGAGCGGCACGACGTTTTCGGACGGCACCCGGACGTACTGGGCGAAGCATCCGTCGCCGTCGAGGCCGAGGATCCGCGTGTTCTCGCAGACGTGCCTCTCCCCCTTGCGGCAGGGCCGGCAGTGGCCGCAGGTCACGTGCATCTCGGCCGAGGCGTAGGTTCCGAGCGAGAGCGAGGGCCGCTCCCCCTCGGGACCGAACGCGACGATCTCGCCGCAGAACTCGTGGCCGGTGATGCGCGGGGGACGGACGCGGTGCTGGATCGAGGGGTCCCAGTCGTAGATGTGCCGGTCGGTCCCGCACACCGCGGTCGCGATCACCTTGAGCAGCGTCTCGCCGGGGCCCGGCCGCGGCACCGGGACGTCCCGCACGGCGGTCGCTTCCGGGCCGGCGGCCGCCTCGGTCTTGACGACCGCCTTCATCGTATCGGGGAGCGTCAAGTCCGCTCCTCGCCGCGGGTCGCCGCGGCGATCTCAGTCGCCGGCTTCATCGTCCCGGACGAACGCCCCGGCGGCCGCTCTTTCGCCGACTTCGACCGGATGCACGTAGCGATCGACGACCGGGCGCGTCCCGCCCACCTTCAGCTGTTCGAAGAGGAACGCGAACTTGTCCTCGAGATCGGCCGCGATCGCGTTGCGCGTCCCGACCGGAAGGTTCCAGAGCGCCTCCTTGAACGGACCGAGCGCCTTCTTGCGCGACTTGTAGAGGAACTGCTCGGGCGAATCGGACGGCTTCCGTTCCGACGCCGCGTGGTCGGTCACCCAGCGGTTGATCGTCTCCCGCAGCACGCCGGGGAGCACGGGATGGTCGAGCACCATGTTCTGGAACCCCGTCGCGAGGTGGATCTCCGCGGTGTCGTACTCGGGAAACAGTCCGAAGTCGTCCTCGGGGAGGGTCGAGGCGCCGTGCTGGACGGCCCCCGCCATGGCGTATTCCTCCCGCGCGATCTTCGAGATCCGGCGGATCACGTCGAAATCGATCGACATCTTCTTCAGCGTCCCGTCGGCGGCGACCATCCCGCCGTGCGACGAGCCGGTCTGGATCGACACCTTCGCGAGCCCCTTCGCGTTCCCGATTCCCCGCCGGTAGCCCTCCATGTAGGCGCGGAACTCCTCCGGTGTCGAGTTCTCCTTTCCGACCTCGCCGATCTCGCCGCCGATCGAGATCTCGACCCCGCGGGGCTGGTGCTCGCGGATGAACCGGGTGAAATGCGCGCAGTTCTCGTAATTCGGTCTCTGCTGGGCATCCAGGTCCGGCCGCGAGAGATCCACCAGCGTCGACGTGTCGATGTCGATCTGGTAGAAGGACGCCGCGATCGCCTCGAGGATCAGGTCCTCGATCGCCTTGACCTCCCGGGCCGACTCGCTCTTCATCTTCTTCGCGTTGGTCTGGAAGTGGTCCCCCTGCAGGAAGACCGGGCCGGTCCACGCCTCGCGGACGGCCGCGGCGAGCACGACGGCGGCGTACTCGGCCGGCCGCTGGTCCGTGTATCCGATCTCGCTCCGCGCGATCTCGAAGATGAACGCGCCCGCGCCGAGCCGTTTCGCGGTGCGGAACACGGCGCGCGCCGTGTCGTAGGCGAGCGTGCGGATGTTGATGGCGGGAACGGTGAATCCCGAGACTTCGCCGCGCGACCGCGCCTCGTAGAGGGGGAGGATCGAGGCCGGGAGGATCCCGCGCGACGCCGCCTCGCGGCGGATCTCCCGGCGGGCCGCGGCCTTCTCCGCGTCCCCCCCGAAAACGGCCGTCCACACGAGCGTGTCGATCTCTTCGGCTCCGTAGCGCAGCCGGTCGCCGGGACTCTTCTCCCGGGAAACGTCGAGCGTGGTCATCCGAACCTCCGGGGATCGATTCTATCGGGGAACCCGCGGGGCCGACAGGTTCAACCGCTCGTCCTGCCGCCGCGGCTCTCCCGTGCGCCCGGCACGCCCGTCCCGGGTTCTGCTAGCCTACTTTCCGTGATCCGACTCTCCCGCAAGATCGAGTTCAACGCCTCGCGCAAGCTCTGGCGCGCCGACTGGAGCGACGAGAAGAACCGCGCCGTCTACGGCGAGGAGTCGCCGCACGGCTACGGGCACAACTACGTGCTCGAGATCGAAGTCGAGGGCGAGATCGACCCGGAGAAGGCGATGGTCGTGAACCTGACCGACCTCGACCGGATCCTGAAGGAAGAGGTCGACCGCCCGCTCGACCACCGGAACCTGAATCTCGACGTGCCCGAATTCGCCGCCACCGTTCCGACGTTCGAGAATCTCGCGCGGTGGATCTGGGACCGGATCGCGCGCCGGCTCGAACGGGAGAAGTGGCCCTGCCGGCTCTCGCGCTTGAGGCTCTCCCCCGCGCCCGACCTCGCGGTCGAAATCGAACGGTGAGGGTCCTCCGCGTCTCGCCGGCCGGACCCGGTTACGACGCGCGGCTCGAGGAGGCGCCGGTTCCGACTCCCGGCCGGGGAGAGGTCCTGGTGCGGGTCGCCGCTTCGGGAGTGAACCGGGCGGATCTCGCGCAGATCGCCGGGAAATATCCCCCGCCTGCCGGGGAATCCGAGGTCCTCGGGCTCGAGATCTCCGGGACGACCGCCGGAACGGGCGAGCGCGTCTGCGCGCTGCTCGCGGGGGGAGGTCACGCGGAATACGCGTCCGTCCCCGAAGGGCAGATCTTCCCGTCCCCCTCCTCGCTCGATCCGGTGCGCGCGGCGGCGATCCCGGAAGCCTTCCTGACGGCGTTCCTCAATCTCGTCGTCGAAGGCGGGCTCGCCGACGGCGGCCGCGCGCTCGTCCACGCGGGAGCTTCGGGCGTCGGTCTCGCCGCGATCCGGACGGCGAAGCTCCTGGGGGCGTCGGCGGCGGGGACGACCCGGACGGCCGCCAAGCTCGCCGCGATCGAGGGCGCCGGCGCAGACCTCGCCATCGACGCGCGCCGGGAAGACTTCGCCGAAATCATCGAGAGCGCGTGGGGAAAGAACGCGGTCGACGTCGTCCTCGATCCCGTCGGCGCCGCGACGCTCGCGGGCGACCTGCGCGTGATCTCGACGGGCGGGCGCGTCGTTTTCCTCGCGACGATGTCGGGAGGGTCGGCCGAGCTCGACATCGGGCGGTTGATGGGAAAGCGGGCGCGCCTCATCGGCTCGACGCTCCGCTCGCGATCCCGCGCCGAGAAGGCGCGGATCGTCGCGCGTTTCCGGGAGGAGATCCTCCCCGCGTTCGACGCCGGGAAACTCTCGGTCGACCTCGACTCCGTCTATCCGCCGGAGCGCGCGGCCGAGGCCTTCGCGCGGATGCGCCGGAACGAGAACGCCGGGAAGATCGTGATCGACTGGATGCGTTGATCTCGTCGGAAATGCTTCTACCGGAACCCTCGGTCGTCGCTTCGCGCCTCGGAATGACAATGCAACGGAGTTTCGCCGCGTCCACCAGGAGGGCGATTTCGGAAATACGGGATTTCAACTGCCGACAACCCGAAGGCGCGGCCAGACGCGAGCCAGACGGGATGCGGGAAATCCGGCCCGCGGCGAAGGCGTACCGGGCGTACGCCGCGGCCGCGGTCGGGTTTCACGCGCCCGTATCGCTCGATGGATGGTCCGCGCTTGATTTCCTAGGCTCTCCGGTAGTCGGGCCGCCAGTTCTTCACCCGCTTCTTGATCTCCGCGCGCGACAGCTTCTCGGAGCAGGCGGCGGCGGCGAGCGCGCCGAGCTCTTCGTCGGGAGCGAATCGCAGGCCGATCAGCTGATCGTCCGTCAGCTCCGCCGCGGCCGCGCGCGCCTCGGGAGAAAGGAGTCGCTCGAGGCGCATGCGCTCCTCGAGAACGATCAGGCGGTCCTGGACGGCCAGCGGAAAGGTCCGCGCCCGCCACGCGAGCACGGCGATCGCCAGGGCGAACAGGAGCCAGACGAGGGACTGCGGCGTCGGGTGCCGCCAGAGGTGGACGATCGCCCAGATCGGATACACGAGGGCGAGGACCGGAGCCGCGAAACCGTGGTAAAGCGGATCGAAGCGGCGGTGCGACGCGTAGCTCTGCGGCCGGATTTTTTCCACGGGTCCCTCCTCTTCCTAACGCGGCGTGCCCCTTCGGGCGGGAACTCCTTCCCGTTCCTGACGCGAGATTCGCCGAGGCCTCGACGAGGCGCGTTCAGGCGCGAGCGACGCACCCACTGACCGGCGGACCCGGCGTACCCGGAGCGTACGCCGGAGGCGGCCGAGGACGCGCGGATTCGCTCGATGCATCGCCGCGCCCGCTACTCCGAGGTGGTGGGGTCGATCATCCGCCTCACCTGCGACACCCGGTTCGCGGGAAAGCCGCCCAGCTCCGCGTGCTTGCGGACCATCTCCTCGTTCGGCGCGATGTAGACGCAATAGATCTTGTCGTCGGTGACGAAGCTCTCGAGCCACTGGATCTGCGGCCCGAGATTCGAGAGCACGCCGCAGGACTTCTGGGCGATTCCGTGGAGCTCGGCGGAGGAGAGCTTCCCCGCGCCCGGGAGCTCCCGTTCGATCACGTATTTGGGCATCGCCGCAACCTCCTTGCTCGAACGCCGCCGACCGCGGAATCGCGATCGCCGCCCGGGGCCCGCGTATTATGCCGCCGATGGATCTCTTTCGCCCGCTCTACTGGGAAGCCGGCCGGCTCAAGCTCCTCGACCAGCGCCTGCTTCCGGGCCGGGAGGTCTGGCTCGACGTCGATACTCCGGAAGCCGCCGCGGAAGCGATCCGCTCGATGGCGGTTCGCGGCGCGCCCGCGATCGGGGCGGCGGCCGGGTTCGGAATCGCGCTGGCGTTCCGGGCCGGAGACGGCTCCCCGCGGGAGCGGCTGCAGCGCGCGGCCGAGCGGATTCGGGCCGCCCGGCCGACCGCGCGCGATCTCTTCGCCGCGATCGAGCGCATGGAGCGGGCGTTCGAACCCGTGGCGGGCCGGGGCGAGCGCGAAATCGCCGACGCGATGGCCGCCGAAGCGATCGCTCTCTCCGAGGAGGGCATCGAAGCCTGCCGGGCGATCGGGCGCCACGGCGCGAGCCTGCTCGCCGGCGGCACCACGGTGCTCACGCACTGCAATGCGGGGGCGCTCGCGACTTCGGGATACGGAACCGCGCTCGGCGTCATCCGCGGCGCGATCGAGTCGGGAAAGGCGATCCGCGTGCTCGCCGACGAAACGCGTCCGTTTCTCCAGGGCGCGCGCCTGACCGCGTGGGAGCTCCAGCGGGACGGGATCCCGGTCGAGATCATCACCGACAGCATGGCAGGCCACTTCCTGAAGAGCGGCGAGATCGCCGCCGTCGTCGTCGGCGCGGACCGGATCGCGGCCAACGGCGATGCCGCCAACAAGATCGGGACCTATTCGCTCGCCGTCCTCGCGAGGGAAAACGGCGTCCCGTTCTACGTCGCGGCTCCGACGACGACGATCGACCGGTCGCTTCGGGACGGCACGAAGATCCCGATCGAGAACCGGACCTCCGGGGAGGTGGTCCGGATCAACGGCGCGGCGATCGCTCCCGAAGGGGTGACCGCCCGCCACCCGGCGTTCGACGTCACCCCCGCCCGGTACATCACCGCGATCATCACGGAGAAGGGAGTGCACCGGGCCCCCTACGAGGAGTCGCTCCCCCGATAATTCCCGCGAAAGCGCCGCGCCGCGCTGCCCGCGCGGAGCGTGAAGGCGGGAACTTCCGCACCGGATTTCCGTTATCGAGATCGATGAAAAGATGGTTCTTCGGCCCGAACGGATTGCGGGCGGGATGGGGTTTCGGGGCGTTCGTGCTGCTGTTCACGGCGATCTCGACGGCGGCTCTCTTCGCCGCGAGGACGGTGTACCGGCCTCACCCGGGAATGAACCCCGTGGATTTCCTCGTCTCGGACGGCCTGAGCTTCCTCTCGGCGCTCGCGGCTGCCGCGCTGATGGCGAAGATCGAAAAGCGCCGCCTCGGCGACTACGGGCTGCCCCTCTCCCCGGGATATGCGGCTCGCTTCGGAGCCGGTCTGCTGTGGGGATTCCTTCCGGTCGCGGCCACGATGGCGGTGATCGCGCTCCTCGGAGGCGTCTCGCTCGCCGGATTCGCTCTGTCGGGCGGCGCGCTCGCCGCCTCGGCCGCGACGTGGGCCGTTTCGATGATCGTCCTCGGACTCTTCGAGGAATACCTTTTCCGGGGCTATCCCCTCTCGGCGCTCGGGCGCGGGATGGGGTTCTGGCCCGCCGCGATCCTCCTCTCGACCGTCTTCGGCGGCCTCCACTACTTCACGAAGGAGAGGGAGACCCCCCTCGACGCGTTCTCGGTCGCTCTCATCGGCCTCTTCCTCTGCTTCACGATCGCGCGCACCGGCGACCTCTGGCTCGCGGCGGGGTTCCACGCGGCGTTCGACTTCTTCGCCCTCGGCGTCGCCGGAGCGCCGAACACGGGAAACGGCGGCAAACCCGTGCCCGGTCACCTCCTCGCGACGACCTTCCACGGGCCCGCCTGGCTGACCGGGGGAGTCTGCGGGATGGAGGCGAGCGCGGTGATGGTCGCGGTGATGCTGATCCTGTTCCCCGTCTTCGCGCGCCTCGTCCGCCCCGACGCCGAGCGACGGGAGAGGGGAGCCGGAGCCGAGGTTCCCGCGTAGATCGCCTCCCCTTCCATTCCGGCGGGCGGCGAAGAGTCGCCGGCTCGACGATCCGGCTTCGCCTGCTACTATTTGAGCGATGAAGCTGCTCGATGATCTCGATCTGAAATCGAAGACCGTTTTCCTGCGCGTCGACTTCAACGTGCCGTTGAAGGACGGCGCGGTCGCCGACGACATGCGGATCGTCCAGACGCTCCCGACGATCCGGCGCGCGCTCGAAAAGGGAGCGCGGCTCGTCATCGCGAGCCACCTCGGGAAGCCGAAGGGAAAGCGCGACGACGCGCTCTCGCTGCGGCCCGTTTCCCTCGTGCTCGCCGAAAAGCTCGGACGGCCGGTTCCGTTCGCCTCCGACTGCGTCGGCGACGAAGTTCGTGCCGAGATCGGCCGCCTGAAGGACGGCGACCTGCTCCTCCTCGAGAACCTCCGCTTCCACACCGGAGAGGAGAAGAACGACCCGGCGTTCGCCGCCGCGCTTGCCGCCGGGATCGACGTGTACGTCGACGACGCGTTCGGCGCGGCGCACCGCCCCCATGCGTCCATCGTCGGCGTGCCCGCGCGCGTCCGCCAGAGGGGGGCCGGGCTCCTGATGGACGCCGAGCTCCGGCATCTCTCGAAGATCCTCGATCCCGAACGGCCGTTCGCGGCGATCCTGGGGGGGGCGAAGATCTCGACGAAGATCGAGCCGCTCGAGGCGCTCGCGGAGATCGCCGATCTGCTCCTGGTGGGCGGCGGCATGGCCAACCACTTCGTCGCCGCGATCGGTCTGCCGGTCGGGAAGTCGCTCCTCGAAGAGGACCGGGTGGCGACCGCGCGCGAGATCCTGAACCTCTGCCGCGACGAAGGGAAGAACGTCGCCCTCCCTTCCGATTTCGTCGTCGCGAAGGACCCCTCCGACGGAGCGCACGCGCGCGTCGTGTCGATCCAGGGGATCCCGCCCGACCAGATGGCCCTCGACATCGGCCCGAAGACGATCGAGCAGTTCGGGCGGCTCCTCGCCGACGCGAAGACGATCTTCTGGAACGGCCCGATGGGGGTGTTCGAAAAGCCGCCGTTCGACAAGGGAACGATGGCCGTCGCGCGCATGCTCGCCGAATCGAAGGCGACGACGATCGTCGGCGGGGGCGAATCGGTGCAGGCGGTCCGCCGCGCCGGCGTGTACGACAAGATCACCCACGTCTCGACCGGAGGGGGGGCCTCGCTCGAGTTCCTCTCGGGGACGGAGCTCCCCGGCGTGACGGCGCTCGAATCGTGACCGCTTCCCGCTCACCGCGCGAAGACGCCGAACGGGGAAGCCGACTCGTCGTCGCGAACTGGAAGATGAACAAGACGCGGCCGGAGGCGATCGCGTGCCGCGAGGAGCTCGGGCGGATGCTCGCGGGGCGGAGCGCCGCCGTCGAAGTCGCGGTCGCGCCGCCTTTTCCGTTCCTCGCGGACCTCGCCGATCCGGCGGGACGATGGGCGCTCGCCGCCCAGAACTGCTCGTCGGAAGCCTCCGGCGCGTTCACCGGCGAAGTCTCGGCGGCGATGCTCGCCTCCTGCGGCTGCCGATACGTCATCGTCGGACACTCGGAGCGGCGCAAGCACTTCGGAGAAACGGAGACGACCCTGGCCCGGAAGCTCGCCCGAGCGCGCGAGGCGGGGCTCCTCCCGATCTTCTGCGTCGGCGAGACCCTCGCGCAGCGCGAAGAGGGCCTGACCGAGGAGGTTCTCCGGAGACAGGTCGAAGCGCTCGAGCGGGACCCGCGCGATCAGCCGCTCGTCGCGGCGTACGAGCCGGTCTGGGCGATCGGGACGGGGCGGAACGCCACGCCGGAGCAGGCGGAAGACACGATCGGGCGCCTCCGCGAACTGATCGGACACCGCGCCTCCCTTCGCGTCCTCTACGGAGGATCGGTCACGGCCGGGAACGCGTTCGAGCTCGCGGCACGGCCCGGAATCTCGGGCTTTCTCGTCGGCGGCGCCTCTCTCGACCCGGCCGGCTTCTCCGAAATCTGCCGCTTGACCGGTCCGACCGCGCCGGTCTAAGATCTGCGGCTCCCTCGCGGGAGGTTTTGGAGAGCTCGATGTTTACGTTCCTCGTCATCCTCTACATTTTCGTCTGCCTCTTCCTGATCCTGGTCGTCCTCGTCCAGCAGGGCCGCGGCGCGGATCTCGCCGGCGCGTTCGGCGGCGGCGGGTCCCAGCAGACGTTCGGTCCTCGCGGAGCGACGACGTTCCTGCACAAGCTGACGACCGGGTTCTTCATCGCGTTCATCGTGCTCGCCCTCGCTCTGGCGGTCGTCGAAAGCCGACCCCAGCGCTCGGTCATCCCGCAGGGGCCGAAGAATCCGAACGCCGCGAAGAAAGTTCCCGCGACGTTCCCGGCGCCCGTGCCGGCGCCGGCTCCCGCCTCGTCGACTTCGGCTCCGGCCGGCGGCTCGGCGACGACGGGCTCGGCTCCCGCGCCCGCGCCGAGCGCCCCGGCGACGACCAGGTAACCTTCGTGCCGTCGTGGTGGAATTGGTAGACACGTACGTTTGAGGGGCGTATGGGGCAACCCATGCCGGTTCGAGTCCGGCCGACGGCACCAAAACTTGCTTCGCAAGCGCTTCGCGGATCGCGGGCTTTGCCCGCGATAGTTTTGGTTAGCATCTGACCTGGGGGATGTTTCCCCCAAGCCCCCTCTCCGGATTTCGACGGCGTTTCGCGCGCTCCGGCGAGCGCGATCACCGCCCGTTCGTCGCTCCGAAAACGCTCATCGGCTCGAAAATGGGGATCGGCTCCCGGGTCCTTGGAAGTTGCGTGGCCGTTCTCTTCCTTTCCCTCTCTCCCGCGTCCGCACAGTCCCTTCCCGGCTCGGTCGAGATCGGCGGGGGGGGCGGCCGCTTCTACGGAGGATCGTTCGCGAAGGGAACGACGCGCGCGTTCTCGCAGAAGATCGAAGTCGACGACGACATCCTCAAGGGCTTCTGGCTGGGCGCGCAGTGGAACAGGCACTGGGGGGTCGAAGTCGCCGTCCGGCGGAGCACGGAAAACCTCATCATTCCCGATTCGGGAGTCTTTCCGAACGAGCCCTCCGTCGGCACGATCGACATCGCGACGATCGAGGCCCTCGCCCTCTACTCATTCCCCCACGGCAATTTCGCGCCGTACGTGGGGCTGGGCGGCGGGGTCACGAACCTCGACATCAACGTGCCGGACAAGAACGTGCGCGACGTGAACCGGTTCGGGGCGTCGCTCGCCGTCGGGGCGAAATTCCACGCGATGCGGTGGCTCGGCTTCCGCATCGATGCCCGTTTCCGCGCGACCTACCTGGGGACGAGGAGCGTCGAAGACGGCGGCTGGACGGACACGAACCGCTGGTTCCGGAACTCGGAACTGCTCGGCGGCGTTTTCTTCACGTTCCCGACGAAGTAACGAACGCGTCCTGCCATCGGCCGCGGACGGATGACGCCGCGCATCTCCGTGCCGGCTACCTTCCGATGTTCGGCCCGCTCCATGTCGAGTGGTTCAGGTCGTACCGCCATCCGATCTGCGTGTACGGCACCCGAACGAAATCGAAGAAGGCGTAGATGAGCTTCCGCCACCAGCCTTCTTCGCGGAATCCGGCCGCGCGAAGGATCTCCGGGATGTTCAACCCGATCTCGATGCCGACGTCGCGTTCGCGGAGCTCCGGCGGGAGCTCGCGATAGCCTCGGGTCGCGTAGGTGCCGGAGAGCATGAGGAACCGGAGCGGTCCGGCGCCGGCCGCGGTCCTTCGCAGGATTCCGGCGAGCTTCGCGTCGGCGGTGTAGATCTCCTGTGAATAGTGCTCCACGGGCGGCCCCGTCTCGCCGCCGCGGTTCTCCTCCGGAACGAGGCCATATCGGAATCCGACCTTGTCGCCCCACCCCTCGTATTCGACCTCGGCGCCGACGATCGCGCCGCTGACGTTCATCACGGCGTCCTCCCAGGATGCCCCTCCGTACTTGAAACCGTCACCCGCCTCGACCATCAGCCCGGCGATCGAAATCACGCCGATCGACAGCCACCGGGCGTCCGACGGCGTGTGCCCCAGCGAGCGGTACAGGCGCACGGCCCCCTGGCCGATGATCGAGCTCGTGACGAAGTGCGAAGCCTTGTCCGCTCCGCCGGCGTAGGTGTTTTCGCCGAACCACCCCTCGTGCGCGAACTTGAAGTGCGTGAAATCGTTCCCCTGCCACCACAGGAAATAGCCGCCGATCGGAACGGCGGCGAGAATGCCGGCGGAGACGAGCACGGTCTTCGTGTCGAGGAGCGGCGGCTTGGGAGGATTCGCGGGAGACGCGACCCCATCCGGCGGCGGGGCGGCTTCTTCCGTGGAAAGCCCGGAAGCGTCGGGGAAGAACGAAGACGCGGGCGCCCCGGCGAAGGGGCGGAAGCCGTCCGCGGGCGCGGGCCGCGCCGCCCCCACACCGATCGCCGCCGCGAGCGCCGCGACGGACGCCCGCCTTCGCCGCGTGTTCCGCTGCCTCATCTGCGAGCAAAGGCTAACGCCGGAATCCGGGCGCCGGATGATGCTCTTGGCTCAGCGGCCTTTGCGTGAGGGCGGGCTCCCGGCTCCGAGCGAGCTTCCGCGGGAACCCGCGCCGTCAGGCGCGGAGCTTCTCGGAGCGCCTGATTCTTCGCCTCAGTGACCAAGGCGAGAAATCTGCGATGCGGGAGAGGAGGCGCCCCGCGAGCGGTCGCGCTCTCGCCGTCGTCGACGAGGGACCGAGCGCGACGACGCTCCCGTCTGCGTGCCATCCTCCGCGACGGTATTAGTATCCGGGCCATGCCGACGCAAAAGAACCTCTACAAGGTCGCCATCATCGGGTCCGGTCCCGCCGGCTGGACCGCGGCGCTCTACGCATCCCGCGCGGAGCTCTCCCCCGTCGTCTTCGAGGGCCCGCAGCCGGGTGGGCAGCTCACCATCACGACCGAAGTCGAGAACTATCCCGGTTTCGTCAAGGGAATCCAGGGACCGGAGCTCATGGAGGTCTTCCGGGAGCAGGCGCGCCGGTTCGGCACCGAGACCGTGCAGGAGACGGTCACCCGCGTGAACTTCGACGTGCGTCCGTTCGGCCTCGAGCTCGATTCCGGCGCGATCGTCCAGGCGGAAGCGGTGATCGTCTCGACGGGCGCCTCCGCGAAGCTCCTCGGGATCCCGTCCGAGAAGGAGCTCATGGGCTACGGGGTCTCGGCCTGCGCGACGTGCGACGGGTTCTTCTTCAAGGGAAAGCCGGTCATCGTGGTCGGAGGCGGCGATACGGCGATGGAAGAGGCGACGTTCCTCACGAAGTTCGCCTCGAAGGTGACGATCGTCCACCGGCGCGAGGGATTCCGGGCATCGAAGATCATGCTCGAGCGCGCCGAGCAGAACCCGAAGATCCACTGGCTCCTGAACTACACCGTCGACGAGATCCTCGGCGAGAAGAACGGCATCCGAGGCGTGCGGCTCAAGAACACCGCCACGGGCGCCGACATGGAATACGAGACGCAGGGAGTCTTCGTCGCGATCGGCCACGAGCCGAACACGAAGCTCTTCCGCGGCAAGCTCGAGATGAACGACGTGGGCTATCTCGTGGTGAAGAGCCCTTCGACGGCCACTTCGGTCGACGGCGTCTTCGCCGCCGGCGACGTGTGCGATCCGACGTACCGGCAGGCGGTCTCCGCGGCCGGCGAAGGGTGCAAGGCGGCGATCGACGCGGAACGGTGGCTCGCCCACAAGGGAATCCATTGAAGGAGCCCCCCGAACGCCGGAGCGACGACGAGCCGGAGGCGGACTTCGGGGCCACGCTTCGGTACATGGCGGCGATCTTCGGGGCGATCGTCGTGCTGGCTGTCCTGATCGGCTGGCTCCTCACGCGCTGAAGCGCGCGCCGCCGCGGCGGTACATCGGGCCCCGCCCGGCTCGGCCCGATGTCTTCTTCCCTTTCTGGCGGCGCTCTCCGCGTTTGACCAGGCGTCTTCGGTGGTTAAGTCTTTAAATACAGAAAATAGAGCAACTTAAGCCTCTTGACAGCCCCTGTCGTTCGGATAGAATCTCAATTGGGACCGAAACAGTCCTATATTGGAACGGGGGACCGCCGATGATCCGAATGACGAAACTGACCGATTACGCGAGCGTGCTGATGACGTTCTTCGCGCGCGAGCCGCAGCGCGCTCACAACGCGCGCGACCTGGCGCAGGAGACCCACCTCCCGCTTCCGACGGTGAGCAAGGTCCTGAAGGCGCTCGCCCGCGGCGGACTCCTCGAGTCGCAGCGGGGGCTCCACGGCGGCTACGCTCTCTCCCGCGACGCTTCGGAGATCTCGCTCGCCGACATCCTCTCGGCGATGGAAGGTCCTCTTTCCCTGACGCAGTGCAACGAACCCCAGGGCGTTCGCTGCCCCCAGGAATCGCTGTGCCCCGTCACCGACAACTGGAAGCGCATCAATCGCGTGGTGCGCCAGGCGCTTTCGAACATCACGCTCGCCGAGATGGCCGCTCCGCTCCCGCGGTTCGGCTTCGGCGGGAGCCGCCTGCCGCAGGCGGCGGTGCGCGGGTCGTAAGGAGAACGCATGTCGTCCCAGGCCAAGACTCTCGAAGACTTCACGTCCGGCGAATACAAGCACGGGTTCGTCACCGATATCGAGGAAGAGTCGATCCCGAAGGGTTTGAGCGAGGACGTGGTCCGCCTGATCTCGCAGAAGAAGGGGGAGCCCGCCTTCCTCCTCGAGTGGAGGCTGAAGGCGTACCGGAAGTGGCTCACGATGACCGAGCCCTCCTGGGCGAACGTGCACTATCCCCCGATCGACTACCAGGAAATCGTGTATTACTCGGCCCCCCGGGCGAAGAAGGACGCCCCGAAGAGCCTCGACGAAGTCGATCCGAAACTCCTCGAAACTTACGAAAAGCTCGGAATCCCCCTTCGCGAACGCGAGATCCTCGCCGGGGTCGCCGTCGACGCGGTCTTCGACAGCGTGTCGGTCGCGACGACGTTCAAGGAGAAACTGGGCGAGCTCGGGATCGTCTTCTGCTCCTTCTCGGAAGCCGTCCAGACCCATCCCGACCTCGTGCGGAAGTACCTCGGCTCGGTCGTGCCGTACAGCGACAACTTCTTCGCGACCCTGAACTCGGCCGTGTTCTCGGACGGCTCGTTCGTCTACGTGCCGAAGGGCGTGAAGTGTCCGATGGAGCTCTCGACCTACTTCCGGATCAACGCGAAGAACACCGGACAGTTCGAGCGCACGCTCATCGTCGCCGACGAAGGAGCCTCGGTGTCGTATCTCGAAGGCTGCACGGCGCCGATGCGCGACGAGAACCAGCTCCACGCGGCGGTCGTCGAGCTCGTCGCGCTCGACGAGGCCCGAATCAAGTACTCGACGGTCCAGAACTGGTACCCCGGCGACAAGGACGGCAGGGGAGGCATCTACAACTTCGTCACGAAGCGCGGCAAGTGCGCGGGGCGGAACTCGAAGATCTCCTGGACGCAGGTCGAGACCGGCTCGGCGATCACCTGGAAGTACCCGAGCTGCATCCTGATGGGAGACGGCTCGGTGGGCGAGTTCTATTCGGTCGCCGTCGCCAACAACTGGCAGCAGGCGGACACCGGCACCAAGATGATCCACATCGGGAAGAACACGAAGTCGACGATCGTCTCGAAGGGCATCTCCGCGGGTCACGGGCAGAACAGCTACCGCGGCATGGTGAAGATCCTGAAGGGCGCCGAGAACGCCCGCAACTACTCGCAGTGCGACTCCCTCCTCATGGGAGACCAGTGCGGAGCCCACACCTTCCCCTATATCGACGTCGCGAACTCGTCGGCGAAGATGGAGCACGAGGCGACGACGTCGAAGATCGGCGACGACCAGATCTTCTACTTCCAGCAGCGGGGCATCTCCGCCGAGGACGCGATCTCGATGATCGTCAACGGCTTCTGCAAAGAGGTCTTCCGCGAGCTTCCGATGGAGTTCGCCGTGGAGGCCCAGAAGCTGCTCGGCGTTTCGCTGGAAGGGAGCGTGGGATGACCGACACTCCCCTTCTCGAAGTACAGGACCTCCACGTCGCGGTCGGCGGCAACGAGATCCTCCGCGGTCTCGACCTGACCGTCCGGGCCGGCGAGGTCCACGCGATCATGGGCCCGAACGGGTCGGGCAAGAGCACGCTCGCGCACGTCCTCGCCGGCCGGCCCGGCTACGAGGTGACGAGGGGACGGGTGCTCTACCGCGGCGCCGACCTCCTCGCGATGACTCCGGAAGTGCGCGCGCGCGAAGGCGTCTTTCTCGCTTTCCAGTACCCGGTCGAAATTCCCGGGGTCTCGAACGCCTATTTCCTGAAGGCGGCCGTCAACGCGATCCGGAAACACCGCGGCCAGGAGGAGCTCGACGCGGTCGACTTCCTCGCGACGATGAAGCAGAAGATGAAGCTCGTCGAGATCGAGGCCGACCTCGTCAACCGACCCGTCAACGAAGGGTTCTCCGGCGGCGAGAAGAAGAGGAACGAGATCTTCCAGATGGCGATGCTCGATCCGACGCTCGCCGTCCTCGACGAGACCGACTCCGGACTCGACATCGACGCGCTGCGGGTCGTCGCCGGCGGGGTGAACGCGCTCCGGAGCCCCGACCGGGCGATGATCCTGGTGACGCACTACCAGCGCCTTCTGACCTACATCGTCCCCGACTTCGTGCACGTCCTCGTCGAGGGCCGGATCGTCCGCTCGGGCGGGAAGGACCTCGCGCTCGAGCTCGAGGAGCGCGGATACGCTTGGCTCGAGGAGGCGCCCGCCCCCGCGGGCGGCGTGCTCGAGGGTCCGGCCTCCCGATGATCGCTTCCTCCGAGACTCTCGCCGCGGGAGCGGCCGGGGAGTTCCGCCGCCGCCGGCGGTTCGCCTCGCCCGCGATCGAGGAGCTGCGCGAACAGGCCTTCGAGCGCTTCTCCGCGGAAGGCTGGCCCGCTCCCGGCAACGAGGCCTGGCGCCACACGAACGTCGCGTCGATCGTCGGCCATCCGTTCCGTTCCGCCGACGGCGGACCGCCCCCGGCGGTCCCCCCCGCTCTCGAGGCGCTCGTCCGGAGCGCCGGCGAGCATCCTCGCCTCGTCTTCGCGGACGGCCGGTACGTTCCCGGACTCTCGCGCCCCGACCTCGCCCGCGAAATCGGATTCTCTCCCCTTCGCGAGGCATCGGCGCGATCTCCGGAGAAGATCGCCGATCTCCTCGCCCGCCGGCTGCCCGGCGAGAGCGCTTTCACGCTCCTGAACACCGCGCACCTGACCGACGGCGCCGTGATCGATGTTCCGGACGGCGTCGCCCTGCGGGAACCGCTCCACCTCCTCTACTTCGCGTCCGGAAACGGCGACGCGCCCGCCGTCTTTCCCCGGAACCTGATCCGTCTCGGCAGGAACGCCGGCGCGACCGTGCTCCTCCACTGGGCCGGGCGCGGCCGGTCGCTCACGGCGCCGGTCACCCAGGTGTTCCTCGGGGAGAACTCGGCGCTCGAAATCGTCAAGTTCCAGCGGCAGGCCGACGAGGCGTTCCACGTCTCGACGCTCGACGTCGAGCAGGCGAGGTCGAGCCGGTTCGTCGCCCATCTCTTCTCGATGGGAGGCGCGGCCGTGCGCGACGAGACCCACGTCCGCCTCGCCGGCGAAGGGGCGGATTGCCTCCTGAACGGGCTCTTCCTGACCGACGGCGATCAGCACGCGGATCTCGTGGCGGTCGTCGACCACCTCCGGCCGCACGGGACCAGCCGCCAGACGTACCGCGGGATCCTCGACGGCCGCTCGCGCGGATCGTTCACCGGCCGCGTCATCGTCCGCGAAGGCGCGCAGAAGACCGACGCGCAGCAGTCGAACAAGAACCTGCTTCTCTCGCGCGAGGCGCTCGTCAACAGCACTCCCCAGCTCGAGATCCGGGCCAACGACGTCAAGTGCAAGCACGGCTCGACGACCGGACAGATCGACGCCGACGCCCTCTTCTATCTCCGCTCCCGCGGCCTCTCGGCGGAGGCCGCGCGGAGCCTCCTCACCTACGCGTTCGCGAGCGAGCTCGTGCTCCGGGTTCCCGCGGCGATCCGCGGCGCCGTCGACCGCGCGCTGCACGAGCGGCTGCCGCACGCCCCGTCGATCTTCGAGATCGCGAAATAGGGGGTTCTCGATGAAGTCCTCCTCCGAGTCTCTCCAGCTCAACGAACCTCTCGTCGAAACGGCCGTGCGCCCCGCCGGCTTCGACGTCGAGCAGATCCGCCTCGATTTTCCGGTGCTCCACCAGAAGGTGCACGGGAAACCCCTCGTCTACCTCGACAATGCCGCGACGACCCAGAAGCCGCGCGCGGTGATCGACGCGACGACGCACTACTACGAGACCGACAACTCGAACATCCATCGCGGCGTGCACGCCCTCTCCGAGCGCGCGACGAAGCTGTACGAGGACGCCCGCGTGAAGCTCGCCCGTTTCCTCGGCGCTCCCGACGCGCGGTCGATCGTCTTCACGCGGAACTCGACCGAGGGGATCAACCTCGTCGCCCAGACGTTCGCCCGCGAGCGCGTTTCCGCCGGAGACGAGATCATCCTCTCGGCGATCGAGCACCACTCGAACATCGTGCCGTGGCAGATGCTCGCGGCGGAGAAGGGGGCGAACATCCGCGTCATCCCGGTCGACGACCGCGGAGACCTGATCCTCGACGCCTACGAGGAGCTCTTCTCCCCGCGCACGCGGCTCGTCGCCGTGACTCACATGTCGAACGCGCTCGGGACGATTCCCCCGGTCGAGCGGATCGTGAAGATGGCGCACGCGCGCGGCGTTCCGGTGCTGGTGGATGGAGCCCAGGCGGTTCCGCACTTGCGCGTTGACGTGCAGGATCTGGATTGCGATTTCTATGCCTTTTCGGCGCACAAGATG